>JAHZJA010000638.1 GCA_022601155.1 Deltaproteobacteria bacterium
GACTACGAGCTGCGCGCGTGCGAGGCTGGTGTCGCGCAGGGTTGCTACTTCTACTCCAACAACTTCAAGCCGGGGGACGAGGACGACCCCAACGAGCACGAGAACATCGCTCGCGCCCGCGAGTACTCCCAGCGTGCCTGCGACGGCGGTCATGTACCCGCGTGTCGATGGCAAGCCCGTGACGCCCTGCAGGCCGACGAGCTCGAGCCCTCGCGCATGCGCAACCCCGCGGTCGCTCGCCAAGCGTGGAACGTCGCCTGTGAGCACGATCCCGAGGCGTGTGCAGGACTGGCCGACCTCGAGTCGCTCGGACTCGGAGGCCCCCGCGACCCCGACGCGGCCCGACGCCACTACACCGCGGCGTGTACCGTCCACAACGCCACGGCTTGCCGCAATCTCGCCGCGACCGACCCGGAGGTCTGGTTGCAAGCCCCCAACAACGCCATGCTGGAGCAGCAGACGATGCACTCGCCCCAGATCGAGCTGACGGGGTCGGCGCCCGACCGAGACTTCCGGATCGAGGCGGTGGCGTGCTTCGGCAACACCTCGTTCGAGCCCGTGCGGGCCGCGATCACCACGTCGTCCGACTTCCCCGCATTCGACGCGGTGGTGCTCGACACCATGACGAAGTGGCGGGCCCGGCCCCTCCGTCCGTTTCCCGACGGCGTGGCCGCGTGCGTCCCCGGCAAGTTCGAGGTGAAGGTCCGTCGCGAGCCGGGCACCCCCCTGTAGTCGCCCCTGCCCTCGGCGTGGCCGCGACGGCGCCCGAGAGAATGTCGAGCGCACCACGAGCGCCACGCCACTGCAGAGCAACACTGCGGGGTAGGGGCGCTGCCATTGGTCTCGCGTGGTTGGCGATTGTCGTGTCTACGACCTCTGGGGTCGGTCGCGGGTCGATACGGCACGGCACCGCGGTTCGTTGCTGCACGCGCGCGACGTCTGGCCTACCCTCGGCCCCACGACGATGCCCGCTTCCGCTGTCGCATTCACTCGCAGTCCTTCGCGCCGCCTTGGTGCGTTGCTCCTGGCCACTTCCTTCGCGCTCGCGTGCAAGGTCACCCTGGGCACCGGAGGCACCACACCAGGCGGCGATCAGCCCGAAGGGTCGCCGCAGGGCACGGTGCCCCCCGCGACCGATCCCAAGATCCAGGGCCCTCGGATGTTCGCCGACGTCGAGTACCTGGCCAGCGATGCGCTCAAGGGCCGGTTCACGATCAGCGAAGACCTGGGCGTCGCGGCCGACCACATCGCCGCGCAGTACGAGACGATGGGCATCAGCCCCGTGGGCGGTAGCTATCGCGTGCCGTTCGTCGCCCCCGTGGGGTCGCGGCCGGGCAACGAGCTGACGATGTGGGTGGAGGGGCCCGATGGCAACAGCCAGCAGGTCGCGGGTAAGGAGCTGGTGGGACTGGGCAATGCGGCAGGCACCCCCGCCTATGCGGCCGTGGCCTCCGTCCGCGCCCTCGATCGCACCAAGCCGGGCTCCGTTCGCGGCAAGGTGGTGCTCGCCCCGTCCCCCAACGCGGCGGGCCTGGCCGATGCCGTGAAGGCCTTTGCTTCGCAGGAGCCCGCCGGTCTGGTCTTGGTGGGCCGCGATGCACCGCCCAACCCCGAGACGACCCGCGAGGCGATGAATGCCCTGCCGTTCCCGGTGGTGTGGATCGCCGCCGACGAGGCCAAGGAGTGGATGGGCGTGGAGCTGCCCAAGCGCGGCGCCCCCGTGGTCAAGCCCGGGTCGAAGGTCTCCTTGGCCGCCAAGAGCGAGCCCGTTCCCAACGATTCGTTCAACGTGCTGGCGACCATCCCCGGCTCGACCAAGCCCGAAGAGATCGTGATGCTCGGGGCGCACTACGACCACATCGGCACCACCACCACCGGTGGCGTGATGTGTCGGGCCCTGGATGGCGATGAAGTCTGCAACGGCGCCGACGACAACGCCAGCGGCACCGCCATGGTGCTCGAGGTCGCACGGGCGTTCACCGACGCCAATTATCGACCCGCCCGCACCCTGGTCTTTGCCCACTTTGCGGGGGAAGAGCTGGGGCTGCTCGGCTCCAAGGCCCTCGCCGACGAGCCACCCGCCGCCGCCCCGTTCACCAACGGCAAGATCGTCGCCATGGTCAACCTCGACATGGTCGGCCGCCTTGGCGACGATGGCCTGGCGATCGGCGGCGTGGGCTCCAGCGACGAGTGGATGCCCATCCTCGAGGCGGTGGACAACGGCGACATGACCGTCGTCTACGAGCGTGCGATCAACGGCCGCAGCGACCACGCCAGCTACTACCGCAAGAAGGTCCCCGTGCTGTTCTTCTTCACCGGGCTGCACGACGACTACCACCAGGCCGGCGACCACAGCGACAAGATCAACCGCGAGGGCATGACCAGCATCGCGACCATGGTCGCGGGGGTAGTGCAGACGCTCGGCGACGGGCAGGCCATTGCCTTCGCGCCGCCCCGCACCGACGACGAGGGCATGGTGATGCGGATGCCCGGCAGCAAGGACTCCTCGGTGGAAAAGCGCACCGAGGCTCCGCCCACGGCGTTGTCACCCAAGGTCGAGGCCAAGGGCGACCAGTAGGCCCAACCCCACGAGGCCTAAACCAAATGACGAGGGCGCGAGGTCATCGACCCCGCGCCCATTCGTCGTCGGTGAACCGACCGCTTCGCCCTACTTGCGGCTGATGGCTCGGGCCAGCAGCAGCGCGATGACGGCGTTGCCCGCCAGCCACAACCGGTCGACCCCCGGGCCTCCGGGAAGGTCGGTGAGCAGCGTGGGCAGCACCACCGCGCCGTGGACCAGCATGGCTGCGTAGCCCAGGCTCAGCCCGGTCAGCACGCTCCGTGCGGGCTTGAACCCGAGCAGCAGCGCCGCCAGGCCCAGCGGCACCGCGGCCGACATCCAAAGGGGTGAGCCGAACGCTCCGGTCAGACCCGCCAGACCGTAGGCCAGCGAACCGCCGAGGGCACCGCTGCCGAGCACCGCGCCTGCACCGAGCCCGACGAGACCCAGCATCCGACGTCGACCGCCACGCAAGCCGCCCAGCCCCAGACCTCCGAGGCCCAGCAGCCCCAGCAAGCCCAGCAGGCCCATCCGCTCGGGTGCGTAGTGACCCTGCGCCGAGGCGACTGCCGCCGAGGCATCGACGATGCCCGCGCCGTACTTGTCGTCCCAGTCCGCCTTGGTCGGGTGGATCGCCGTCTCCTTCATGATGCGCTCGACCTCGTCGGGATTGGTCACCCCCGCCGAGACGATGAGTGCAGCCACGCCCGCCGCGTGCGGTGATGCCATCGAGGTGCCCTGGAACCACAAGTAGTCGTTGGCCATGGGCTCACCGATCTTGATGGTGTTTTGCAGGACGCCGTCGGGATGACCGTCGCCGTTCTTGTCGGAGCGGGTGTCTCCACCGGGTGCCGCCACGTCGATGGCCTTGCCCCAGTTGCTGTAGAAGGTGAGCTTGCGGCCGTAGTCGACCGCCGAGACGGCGACCGCGTACTTGTTGGCCGCCGGGTAACCCACGCGGCTGCGCTTTTCATTGCCGGCCGCGCACACCGTGGTCACGCCCTTGCTGTGTGCGTACTCGATGGCCTTGGCCAGCACCCGAGACGGCAGCGGGCCACCCAGGCTCATGTTGATGACGTGCGCTCCGTTGTCGGCGGCATAGCGGATCGCGTTGGCGATGCCGCCCACGCTGCCGCGACCGTCCTTGGACAGCACCTTGAGCGGCATGATCGAGGATCCGTAGGCCACGCCCGTGACCCCGACGCCGTTGTTGGTGGCCTGTGCGATCGTTCCCGCGACGTGGCTGCCGTGCGCGTGGTCGTCGAGGCCCTCGGGAAGCCCAGAGATGAAGCTCTCCCCCGCCACGAACGTGGTGCCGGCCAGGTCGGGCAGCTTGCGCACGCCCTTGCCGTCCTTCCACGCGACCCCCGTGTCGATCACCGCGACGACGGCACCTTCACCCGTCGTCCGGGCCCACGCCTCGGGCGCGCGAATCTGCTCCATGTGCCACTGGAGGTGGAACATCGGGTCGTCGGGATCGACCCGCGGCCCCTTGGTGGCCTCGGCATCGTCGTCGTCGTCCGCGTCGGTCGGCCCTTGATGGACCGAGACCGCGGTCTCGGGGAGGCCATAGAACTGCTCGGGCTCGACGCCTTCGACCAGCGGGTTGTCGAGCAGGCCCGTCGCCGCGTGGAGCGAGCCCGTCAGGCGATACAGGTGCTCGCCCTCGCTGTAGAACCCCATGGGCGCGATCGAGCCCCCCGATGCGGTCAGCGATGCCTGGACCTGGGAGACCAACCGATCGATCTCCTCGTCGGAGCCGCCTTCGCCATCTTCGGGCTCCACGAAGTCCACCAGCCACGTGCTGCTGTCTTCGGGTTCCAGGCCGAGGTCGGCTGCCATGGCGATGACGGACTGTGCCGTGATGTCCGCGGCCGCGAGGCCTTCGTCGGCCGTGCCGTGATCGAGCGCGAGAAAGGCCGACAGCGCCACGACGCCGGTGCCCGCGAGCACGGCGCGATGCCGCAGCAGTGGGGTGAGCAACTTCGCCATATCGGGGCCAGCATAGCCCGCGCGCGGGGAGCGTGCACGGACGCACGACCCCTGCCTCTTTGCCCAGCGCCGCTCATGCGGCCAGTAGGCTGGCCCTCAAACCCACGTTCACCGGCCTCATGCGCGCTGCGGTCATGGCGGCGTGTCACCGTCAACCCGACCGATCAGGCCTGCATGTACACGCTCCACGCACTCGGCATGACGCCCGCGGCCAGACTACGTTCGCGATCGAGCATCACCCGTGTGAATGCGTGTTGGGGCTCGCGGTCCCCAGCGTGGACGCTTGTGGGCCATGGTGTTGCTGGACCATCAGCGCGCCTCGGGGCGATGATGCCGCGGTCAACCCGGCCCCCATGCCGACGATTCCGACCTTCGACGAGACGCGCAACGGAAGCCAGATCAGCTTCGGTCGTGCGTGGACCGACGCGTTGCTCGAGCACGTGCGGCGGCTTGGTCTGCGTCGCGTCGCCGTCGTCAGCACGACCGGTCGGCAACCGCTCGCCGAGCGCGCCAACGCGATCCTCAGCGATCGCGGCGTCGGTGTCCTCGAGTGTCCGGGTGCCGACATCACTCCCGAGGCCGTCGCGGCCGTCGCCGAAGGATTGGATGCCAACGGTGCCGATGGCTTGATCACCATCGGTGGCGGCGCTGCGACCGCAATGGGCAAGGCCACGCAGCTCACCCGCAGTCGTCCCTTCATCGCCATCCCCACCACCTACGTCGGCGTGGAGATGACCGACACCTATGCGGTTCGCGAAGGCGATCGCAACGTCTTTGGTCGCGAGGAACGAGTGCGGCCCACCGTCGTCATCTACGACCCTGCGCTCACCGTCAGTCTCAGTCGCGAGATCACGGCCGCCAGTCTGTTCACCGCCTTGGCCCACGCCGTCGATGCGCTCTACTCCAGCGCCACCAGTGCTCGTCTGCAGGCCATGGCCGCCTCCGCCATCACCCGCATCGCCGTCAACATGCCGCGTGCCTGCGAGGAGCCCGACAACCTCGAGGTTCGAGCCGCCGTCATGCGCGGCGCCTACCAGGCCGGCACCGTCTTTGGAGCCGCGGGCACTGCCCTGCTCCATCAGCTCGCCAACCAGATCGGCGAGTTCGCCCTGCCCTACGCCAAGACCCACGCCGTCTTGCTGCCCCACGTCGTTGCCTTCAACGGTGCCATGGCGCGGCGCGCCACCCAGGCCATCGGCCGTGCCCTCGGCTCTCGCGATCCCGCCGCCGCCTTGTTCGACCTCGCTCTCATCGTCGACGCACCCACGCGCCTCGATCGACTCGGTCTTTCCGCCGGCCTGTCCCGCGACGCCGCCAAGAGCCTCGCCGCCGCCCGCTTCGACAACCCTCGACGTCCCACTGCCGCCCAGGTCGAGGCTCTCCTTCACGACGCACGCCTGGGCCGACGCCCCACCATCGACTCCCGCCGTTGGCCCGCCCTGTCGCCCTACAAACCACCCCACGGCGCCCTCGAGCCAGCCCTCGGTGGCAAGAGTCTCGAGCGAGCCCGACGCGTCGTCTTGTTGGTGCACGGCGAAGGCAACACCGCCGAGCGCATGCTGACCACGGGCGCGCGCTTGTTCGAGGGTCTCGAAGAGCCCGCCTTCGTCGCCGTCCAGGCCGAGGGTCGCAGCTGGTTTCCCCACCCGTTCAATGCGCCCATCCGCGACAACGAGCCCGCCCTCACCTCCGGTCTCATTCAGCTCGATGCCGCCTTCGAACGTCTCGAAGCGCTCGGCTTCGGTCCCGACCGCATCGTCCTTTGCGGCGAGCTCCAGGGTGCGTGCTTGGTCCTCGACTACGTCGCACGGCGGGGTGGTCGATACGCTGGTGTCATCGGCCTCGCCGGAGCATTGCTCGGCCCCTTGCGATCGGCCCTGCATCACGAAGGAGACCTCCGCGGCGTGCCCATGATCCTCGGTGGAGCCGAGGACGATCCCTGGGTTCCCAAGTCCCGCATCAGTGCCACCGGTGAGGTCCTGCGGGCCCTCGGCGCCAACGTACGCGTCCAGTGGTACTACGCTCCAAGACCCGAGCTCGATGGGCACATCAAGGACGCCGTGCGGGAGATGTTCGGCAAGCGGCCCCGTCACGACCGCGATCGCGATCGCGGCCGGTAGACCGGCGTGGAACACGACCGCGATCACGATCGCCGCCGGTAGACCACCGTGGAAGTGCGCTGGATCGGCTTGGATCGGCGGGTTGTCGGTCGGTCGAGAAGTTGCTATCTAGTCGGCACGCGCTCGTAGCTCAGCTGGATAGAGCATCTGGCTTCGAACCAGAGGGCCGGAGGTTCGAATCCTTCCGGGCGCACAAGGGTGGCCTCTACAACCGAATAGCTCCTCTCAGCGGCAACTTTACGCCGTTGACCCCATAGCAAAATGGCCGCGCCGTCGGCCACCGCTTGCACCACCTCGGGATCTCCCTAGCCGGCCGGTATGGCCGACGCGGAGGTTGCGCGGGTCTTCCTGGCGGGAGGTGCTCCGATGAGCGCCGCCCGAGATCTCTCCCGTCGGGGCCATGCTCCGCGGCGAGCGGCTGGACCGTTGGTGTCGAAGCAAGTGCTTCGGCAGCAGCTGTCGGAGATCCTCGCGCTGGTCGACGACGCGCCCGAGGGTGATGTCGCCGATGGGCTGACGCGGTGGCTCGACGAGGTCGAGCGTCGTGCCGCATTGCGTCTCGGCCACCGCGATCGGCTGTCGCCGCGAACGGTCGAAGCGTATCGGTACAGCGCCGCCTTGCTCGCCGTCGAGCTGGGTGGCGTCGAGCTGGCCCAGCTCGACGAGAGTCTAGTGTTGAAGGCGCTCGACTCGGTGTCGCGTGGATCGTGGCACTGCGTAGGCACGAGCTGGCAAGCGGCGTTGTCGTGGCTCGGCCTTGCCGAGGTCATGCCCGACCGTCGGCATTGGGCCAATCGGCCTGAGCCGCTGACGTGGGATCCGGAGGACTACGACCGAGCCTTCGGCGCGCTGGCGTTGGCCTACGACCGCGCGACGGTGCTCAAACGCGGCGGCTCGATCTCCGTGAGCCTGTGTGCGGTGCTCGTCGCCGTCCTCGGCCTTCGGGTGGGCGAGGTCGTCGGCTTGCGGCGCAGCGACGTGCGTCGGGGGTGGATCACCGTCACCGGCAAGACCGGCGAGCGTCGTGTGCCACTCACGACGGCGGCACGGGAGATCGTCGAGCTTTGTCCCGGTAAGGAGCCCCGCTCGTTCCTGTTTCCGAGCCGCAAGGGGTCGAAGCATCCGCACATCCGCGAGTCGTCCGTCTCGCACCACGTGCGGCGGGTCTGCGACGACGCGGGCCTGCCCCACGTACATACGCACTGGCTACGACACGCCTACGCGTCGTGGCTGGCGAGCAAGGGCTACAGCCTGACGGTGATCTCACGGCTGCTGGGGCACACCAGCGTCGCGACGACCGCTCGCTACTACCTTCACGTCGCCGACAAAGAGCAAGAGGTCGCGGCCGAGGCAGTCGGGCAGGCGCTCACCCGTGGGCAGCTCGCGTTGTTTGGAGGTGCCCGATGAAGATCGGCAACGTCCTCGCGACGGTCGAGACGGAGCGCTACGCGGGCGTCGTTTCTCGCGACGACGGCATCGGCACGATCGTCGAGCGGCTGCACGTCGCGGTGTTGGACGACGGCACGCTGGAGGCCGCGGTGACGTGGCGTGGTGTGTTGTTGGAACGATGGGACGGCGCGCAACTATGGGCTGCGGGTCGGTACCTCGAGTGGCCGGGCAAGCCCACGGGGCTGACCGAGAGTGAGCGCGCGCAGGTCCTGCGCGCGGCTGGTGTGGTGGTGACCGAGCCGGCCAACGGCTCCGATGTTCGATGGGAGGTGGCGTGATGGTGGATCTCGAAGACACGTTGACGGGGTTTGGTGATGCACTGGAGCGGCGCGATCGAATCGGCTGCGAATGCTGCGCCTTCTGTGCGCCGGAGCTGCCGTGCGAGTCATCCCAGCTAGGTGGTGAGTGTGACCGCATCTGCTTTTGCGATGCCGATGCGCTCTCGGAAGCGGAGACCAGCGCAGCCGAGCGCGGCGAAGAGCCGGACAACCTACAGGTCGACATCGACGCGGCGCACGAGGCGAAGACCTTCACGCTGAGCGGGCTTCGGGCGATGCGGCAGGGTCGGTGGAGCGAGGCGGTAGCCGATCTCAGCCAGGCGCAGCAATTCGCCGAGATGCGGGCGGGGGTGCGTCATGTGTGATGCAGTCCTCGAACGGCGGATCCGCCTGCGCAGGCTTCTCGCGCTCGTGGAGCCTCCCAAGACCATCCCGGCGAAGGGCGCACGACCACACGGCACCGCGGAGCCGAGTCGTGGCCACGGCTCACCGGGACAGGCCCACACCAAGACCAAGGAAGGTGGTGCGCGATGATCCGTCAACTCGTTGAAGCGGCGGCGAAGCGGCTGCCACGTCGCCGGATTCTCGACCCGATCCACGCGCGGCCGTACCTCGATCGGTACTACGTGGCGGGGGCCCCGGGGGCACTACGGGCATTTCCGAAGAACACTCGGGCGGTGCTGGGGTGGCTGCCGTTCACGGTGTACCTGCACCACATCCGACAGTCGGACTGGGACCGGGAAGCCCTGCACGACCACCCCTGGGATGCGGTGTCGCTGGTCCTCGCGGGTGGCTACATCGAGGAGCGGCTCGATGGTGATCGGCGCGGCGACTTCTCGATCCGAGCCCGGTGGCGAGGTGCAGGGACGGTGGCCCGGGTTGGTGGCGAGCTGTTCCACCGGATCGAGCTGCTCGCGGACACGACAGCCTGGACGCTCTTCATCGTCGGCCGCAAGCGCAAGACGTGGTCGTTCTTCGTGCCCAGCTGGCCGAAGACGGTGGCGTGGAGGGACTACATCCAGTGGGTCGCCGATCGGAGGTCGCAACCGTGAGTGTGCAGGTCGAACTGTTCACGAAGGCGAAGACCCCCCGGCTGCCGCAGAAGACCCTCCGTGGCCGTGTGCTCGATGCCCTCCGCGCCCAACCCAGCACCGACGAGGAACTGTGTCGTGTGCTGCGCAGACCCAGCAACTCGGTCCGACCTCGCCGCGTCGAGCTGGAACGCGAGGGCACCATCCGTTGCGTCGGGGAGCGCAAGAGCAGCCGAGGCCGGCCCTCCAAGGTCTGGGCCCTCGTGGAAGGCGGTGCGCAATGAAGGGCAGGGAAGTCCGACGGTGCGACTGGCAAGATGCGAGCCGCGGTCTGTTGGCGTTCGGTGAGGCCGACGTGGCGATCGTCGACCCGCCGTTCTCGCCGCGCGTCCACGCCAACACGTTGAAGCCGCTGGGCTTCGACCCGCTGACGCCAGCGCACCGTCGAACGTTCTGCGACGCGCTGACCGTGAGCGTCCAGCGATGGGCCGTGATCTTCACCGACATCGAGAGCGTCGGCGCGTGGTGGGTCGACCTCGCCGAGGCCGGCATGGAGCCGGTACGAACCGGACTTGGGGAGCGGCACATGGCGCCGCAGAAGAGTGGCGATCGTCCCGCCGTCGGGGCCGAGGCGATCGTCATCGCCCACGCGTTGGGCCCCACAGGCAAGCCGATCCGCAAGCGTTGGAATGGAGGCGGACGTGCGGCGCTGTACCGGGTGCCGAGAGTCGCCAAGCCGCGACACCCCTGTGAGAAGCCCCTGGCGTTGATGGAGGCGCTCGTCCGGGACTTCACCGAACCCGGCGAGCTGGTGGCCGATCCGTTCTGCGGGAGCGGCTCGACGCTGGTCGCGGCCGTCAAGTGCGGCCGGCGGGCGATCGGCTGGGAGAGGAACGAGGGGTGGGCCCGCCTGGCCCGTCGACGGCTGAGAGTCGCGAGAGAGCAATTCGATCTGTTCGAGGTGTCCGCATGAAACACGCAAGCGTCATTGAGAGGGTTCGCAAGTTGCTACGACTTGCCCAGGGAACCGGGAACGAACACGAGGCCCATGTGGCGGCGGCGATGGCCCAGCGGCTGATCGATCGTCACGGCCTGATGAGTGTCGACCTCGAAGAGCACGCAGACGAGGGAGCGCTCGACGGCACCAACCCGCGCACGATCTACGGGCCGGCCGGGCGCATCGAGACGTGGATCAAGGAACTGGGCCACCAGCTCGGGCGTCTGTGCGGCTGCTACACGTGGCACAGCTCCACGGGGTCGCGGTCGTGGTCGATCGTTGCGGTCGGGCGGGAGCGTGACTTGGAGACGTTCGCGGTGCTGTTCGAGTGCCTCCGCGAGACGATGCTCGCCGTGTGGAGGCGAATGCCTGCCGCCCGTCGTCGGCCGCTATCGCGTGCGTCGTTCTTGCGGGGTCTCGGCTACGGCGTGGTCAAGCGGATGGAGGTCGCGCAGAACGAGGTCTGTCGTGAGGCGAGGGCATCGTCCCGCACGGCGTTGTTGCCGGTCGACCGGGCAAAGGCGGCCGAGGCAGCGGTGCGGGCACTCCATCACCTCCGCTCAGGACGATCGCCGGCATTGGACAACCGCTCGTTGGTGACCGGGTATCGGCGAGCCGCCCAGGTCAAGGTGCCCGGTGAGCACGCCGCGCTCACGGGGCAGCAGGCGCTCGCCGAGGGAGGCGCCCAATGAAGGTAGAGGTTGGACAGGTCTACGAGACGACCGACTACCGTCGTCCACCGCGGAAGGGCGTCGTCGAGAACATCAGCCGTGGACGAGCACGGCTGCGGTGGTCCAACGGAGGGCGCTCGACCGTGGCGATCGAACGGTTGTCGGGCGCCAACGGGGGAAACCGAGGGTTCGTCTTGCTCCCACCGAGAGCGGAGCAAATC
>JAHZJA010000639.1 GCA_022601155.1 Deltaproteobacteria bacterium
CAGCCTCGAAGTCTCCCTCCAGCTCGACAAGCTGTGGGTCGCAGGCCGGGAGCCGACCACCGCGGACCCGTGCCTCGACCCCGCCGTCCTGTGCACCGACAACGAGCTGCAGGCGACGATCGACTGGCCGACCATCGCCATCGACAAGCCGTGGCGCTGGAGCACGGGTGGGGCCGAGCAGGCCGACCTCGAGCTGACCGGGACCTTCGACCTCTCCACTTCACCCGACGCCAAGCCCACGACCGCCGCCACCGTGGCCCAGTGCCATCCGCCCGCCATGGAGTCCTTGCGACCGACGGGGGCCAGTCCGGGGGACGCGCTGGCCCAGGTGCACGGCGGCATCGATCTGTCGGTGATCGCAGGCCTGGTGGGGTCGGACGCGCTCGACCGGGCCGAAGGCCGCATCGACATCGACTTGTCGCTGTCGGGGCCTGCGGCCGACGCCACGGTCTCGGGGCGCATCACGCTGCCCGACGCAGCGGCGGGTGCTGCCGCAGAGATTCTCCGGATCGATCTGGGGAGCGACAACCTGAGCATGGAGGTCGACGAGCTCGACCTGCGCATCGACGACCACTGGATCGCGACCGAGGGCCGCGTGCGGGTGATGGGCGAGCCGCTGCACTTTGGCTCCGTCCGCGGCGACCACACGGGCTTCGCGTTTGGAGGACCGTGCGCGGGGCACTGGGGCGTGGCCCTGGACGGGACGATCGGCTCGCGGATCATCAACCAGGTGGCGGGCGAAGGCACCGCCAGCCGCGGAGCCATCCAGGTCCCCAAGCTCGTCGCGCTCGGCCATCTCGACGCGACCGATCCCATCGACGAGCTGTCGGGATCGGTCCGACTGGGCCGAGACACGATCACCCTGGAGCTGGACGACGGCCTGCCGGGGGTCGAGCTGACCGCGGGGCGTGTGGACTTCGAGCGATGCTTCGCCGCGCACTGTCCTCCGGAAATCGAGGGAGGCTCGGTCGCGCTGTACGTGGGTGGTCGCGAGGGGGCCGGGTCCGACTCGCGACCCACCGAGGCGGTGCGCGCCAAGATCGGACCGCGCGGAACGGCCTTTGGCTGGGGCACCGCCTACATCGCGCCCGATTTCCAGCGACTGGATGGAACCGAGGTCGTCCTGCAGCTCGAGGACGTCCCCTACCGTGGCTACGACCAGCGGGGTCGCCCCGTCTACGAGACCGAGATGTCCAGCCCGGCGGTGACGTTCGAGGGCGGCACCCCGCTGGTGGTCTCCGGGGACATCGACCTCGACCGCACCCGCTACGTGCAGGACGCGGTGCAAGGCGTCGAGATCCTGCGGTTCACCGACGACGTGGATCTCCCGAGCGCGCCGCCTCCCGAGATCATTCGCAACCTCCAGTTCGATCTTCGCGTGGAGACGCGCTCGCCGCTGCGGGTGGAGAACAACGTCGCCCACGGCGTCGAGGCCGACGCGGTGATGGATGTGACCGGGACCTACGATGCGCCGGAGTTCACGGGGCGCGTCGACGTAGAGCCCGGCGGGACGGTCGACATCCCATTCCTCACCGGGACGTACGAGATCCAGCGAGGGCGGGTGACCGTGCTGCGCGAGCTGGGCGACGCCGAGGTCGACGTGCTCGCGCTGCGCCAGGAGCTGGTCTACATCGACGACCAGCCCCGGCAGGTGTACCTGCTGCTGGGGGGCACCGCCGATGCGATCACCTGGCAGTGCATCGCCGAGGGCGACACCAGCGGCGCCGTGGAGACCCAGCGGGGTTGCCTCAACTATCTGGTGCTAGGGGCCGGCGACGTCCAGACCTCGAATCTCACCGTCCAGCGTACGGGCGGAGGGGGCCTGGCCAACGCCCGCAAGCCGCTGCAGGTCGTGGGGCACGTCACCGAGTTCGATCTCGGCCGCCGGATCGTGGAGGCCGAGCCCCGGTTTGGCCAGTACGTCCCCGACATCCGACTGCGACTGGGGCAGATCGGTCCCGAGCTGGAGATCGCCACCCCCGCGCAGTGGCTCGACTTCGACTACGTTACCGGGACCGCGGCGCTGGACTACACTCGCGGCTATCCCGGGTTCTTGTTGCAGCAGAGCCGTGAGCTCACCTTCAAGCTCGAGGCGATCGACATGCTCGTCCTCGAGATCTCGCGCGACATCCGGTCCTATCTCAACAACCGCATCATCTTCGACCCACTGCGCCAGACCACCGTCGAGTTCCGCGTTGACTTCGAGATTCCCAGCCTGCGTTAGCCTGCTCCGCGGCGCATCGGCGTGGGCGGAGTCGGCGTGGGGGGTGTTGGTCTTGGCCCTGTGGGTGTTGGCGGCGGGCGGGGCCACGGCGGCCGAGCCGACGGCCGCCCCCGAGCCTCCGGCCGCCACCGCCGAGCCGCCCGAGCCCGATGCGGCACAGCCCGAGCCCGACCCGACGCAGCCCGAGCCCGACACGGCGCAGCCCGGACCCGATGTACCCGCAGGCGACGTCAGCCCCTCGGATGCGCCACGGGCCGATGTCGTGGAGCCCGACGCGGCCGACCCCGCACCACCGGGCTCGGCTGCATCGGCGCCCCCCGGCGACCGCAGCGACCCCGAGCCGGCTCCAGCAACGCCGGCCGTCCCCGCCGACGCCGGACCCCCGAGCCCCGATGCCCCTCCGGCCAGCAACGCGGAGACCCCCTCTCCCGAGCCGGGCGGCGCGACCCCGGCCGACGACGACCCCACGGTTGCCGAGGAGAGCTGGCTCGACGATTCGGGCCTGTTGCTGGAGGAGGTCGATCTGGCCGATCCACTCGGTCCGGTCGAGGCGGTCCTCGACGACCTCCACGACCGACCCGGCATCGAGGTTCGCGGCCGCAGCCGAACCCGCGACCCCCTGCGTGGCGAGATGCTGACGGCCAGCCTCGATGGGATCGATGGCGGCCTGCTGCAGTACATGCTCGAGCGCATCGCCGAGGACGGCTACCAGCTGCTGCTCGAGCCCACCGGCAACCGACAGTTCTTGCTCATCGCCCTGCGCAGCCGCCCCGGACAGCCGCGCGGCGTGCTGCTGGTGGGCGTGGAAGACCGCCACATCGAGGGCACGACCCGCCGCGGTGAGTCGACGGAGATGCTCGGCAAGCTGCTGGTGCTGCCCGCAGGTGGTGCGATGCCCGTGGGGGTGACCGACCAGCTCGCCACGGTGGGCTACCTGGCCACCCTCCAGGCCACGGGGGCTGGGGAGA
>JAHZJA010000640.1 GCA_022601155.1 Deltaproteobacteria bacterium
GAGCTTCAGGTCGACGCGCCAGCGATCGCCCGCAAGCGGGGTGGCCGTGGCCTCCAGCGCCCGGTTGTCGTACAGCGTGATCGTCTCGAGTAGATCCTCGATGAGGTACGCGAACTTGGCCGGGATGGCGGCACGGAGGCGCTCGACCAGCTCGAGCGAGGTGGTAAAGGGCGGGGCCTGGAATCCCACGTCGGCGATGTACTGGGCCAGCACGCCGTTGAGCACGTCCTCCCCCATCACCTCGCGCAGGGCGTACATGACCAAGCTGCCCTTGTTGTAGTGGATGTACTGCTGGTTCTCGACCAGCGACAGCGGCATCTCGCGCTCGGTCTCCCGGCCGCGCCCCTTGAGGTAGCGGTCGAGCTCGTAGGAGAGGAACTTGCGCATCTTGTGCCGGCCGTACTCCTTCTCCATCACCATCAGCGCCGAGTACTGCGACAGCGTCTCGGACAGCATGGTGCTGCCCTGGACGTCGGCTCCGATGACCTGGTGCGCCCACCACTGGTGCGCGACCTCGTGGGCGGTCACGTAGAACACGTAGTCGATGCGGTCGGCGTCGCTCAGGTCGGCGATGAACCCGATGCTCTCGGAGTAGGGGATGGTGTTGGGGAACGACTGCGCGAAGCTGGCGTAGCGCGGAAACTCGACGATTCGCACCTGGCGGTGCTGGTAGTCGGAGAAATTGGTCGTGAAGTAGTCGAGCGACTTCTTCACGGCATCGATCATTCGCGGGACGTTCAGGTCGTGCGGAGCGTGGTGATAGACTTCGATCGCGACGTCGTTCCACTGGTCCCGCGCCACCTCGTACTGCGCGGACAAGAACGCGTAGAAGTTGAGGATCGGCGCGTCCATCTCGTAGCGGAAGTAGCGGCGACCGTCCTGCTCCCACTCCTTGACCAGATAGCCGGGAGCGAGCGCGATCTGATCGGCCGAGGTACTGACGGTGGCCGCAAACTCGATCCAGTCCCCCTCGCGCCCCAGATAGGTGTTGGCGAGCGCCTCGGGATCGGTGGGCGGGGACATCCGCACCCGCTCGGGCAGACCCCGCTCACGCCGCTCGTTGGGATCGGTCAGCTCCTGGTCCCGCGAGTAGCCGATGTGCGGCATGTACCCGCTGTTGAAGAACGTGCCGTTGGCGACGATCTGGGTGGAGGAGCCGTGGTTGCGGAATCCCTCCTCGGCATAGTGCAGGGCGAACTCGAGCTGCATCGGGGCGCCCGGGGGCAGCGGCGGATCGAGCCGGAACAACCGGATCCCGAGCTCCTCGTCGTGCTCGAGCATGGCCTCGTCGGGCAGGCTCAACGACTCGACGTCGATGTCCGGATCGATGGTCAGCATCAGCCGGTCGATGGCGGTGTCGTGGGTGTTGACCAGCTTCATGGTGCCGCGCATGTCCACACCACGCTGGGCGGGATCGATATCGACGGCGACATCGACCGCCTTGACCCGCGGCTGACGGGCTTCGTCCCAGGTGGCCTTGTACAGCAGCTCGTAGCGCACCGCGGCGGCCTGAGCGTCGTCGTCGGTTCGAAAGCGGTTGAGCACCGTGGTGTTGTGCAAGATCGTCGCCCCCACCAGGAACAGGCATCCCACCAACGCGGCGAGCGCTGCGGTGTGCAGCCGTGACGCACGGCGTCGTGCCTCACGCAGGCGCAGCCGGAACCGAGCATCGGTGCCCCGCACCCACAGCAGATTGGCCACCAGCACCAACCCGGCTGCGAACAGCGCCCAGTACAGCCGGTACCACATCGCCGAGGTCATGAAGTGGCCGTAGCCGTTCATGTCCGAGTAGGGCGTGGCCGGCGACCACCCGTAGCGGTACAGGCCATGCTGGAGGTCGAGGGCAGGCAGCACCGCCTGCGACACGAAGAACAGCACCATCAACAAGAAGCCGAGATACTTGTGATTGACCAGGACCTGGAAGAACAGCGCCAGCACGCACACCAGTGCCCACTGCGACAGCGACATCCCCCACAGGCCCTTGGCGTACAGACCCAGCTCGATGGAGCCGTAGCCCTGCAGCACCTGCATCACGACACCGGTGAGCCCCGAGACCCCGAGCATCACGAACACGGCGGCCACCAGCGCAACCAGCTTGCCGATCAGCGGCACCAGCTCGTGCACGGGCAAGGCGTCGTGAACCTCGTGCAGCCGAACCTGTCGCTCGCGATGGACCAGCTCGCCCGCGTAGAAGGTGACGACGATGATGACGAACAGCCCCGAGACCTGGTCGATGACCCGCACCATGAGGTGGGTGACCGGGTGCACCGGGGTCCCGAACATCTCGTCGATGGTGCCCAGCGCCCCGCCCACGACGTTGACCACGCCAAACAGCAGGATCACGATGAACGGCAGGCTGCGCAGCACCCCGGACAGCTCGACCCGCATCTGATGCCACATCTGGGTGGCGGTGGTGCGCCAGCCGAAGCCGGGCGAGACCACGACGAGCGGCGTGTCCACCCGTGACCGCTGCACGTCGCCCCTCGGGGCCTTGGTGCCCCGGGCCCGCGCCGCAAACGAGAACCGTCGAACCGTGAACGCGAAGCACACGGCCGCCAGCGACAGCCACAGCAAGCGGTTGAGCCACAGCGCCCCAGAAAGCGGGATGATGGAGGTGTTCCGCTCGGCGACCGTCCAGTACCGGGTGGAGATCTCCAGCGAGGCGAGGCCGAACGGATCGCTGAGCGCGGCGAGGGTGTCGTTGTCGATGTCGGAGATGAAGGAGTCGGAGATCGAGTAGATCACGAAGAACGCGATCACACCGACATACGCGGGGAACACCCGCCGCGTGAGCGTGGCGAGGGCGAAGAAGAACGAGCCCATCACCAACAGGTTGGGGAGCACGAAGACGCCCAGCGTCTGAAGGTAGGGCGCCACGCTGCCGTCGACCAGTCGCTCCGGATCCAGCCACGGCATCACGCTGCCCAGGGCCAGCCCTGCCGCGGCCGCCGTCATGACGATCATGGCCACCGTGACCGCGCCGAGGAATCGCCCCGCCAGCAGGTCGCGCTTGCCTATCGGCTTGGTGAAGAACAGCGCATCGGTGCCCATCTCGAAGTCACGGGTGACCGCGGTGGAGACGAACGCGGTCACCAAGATCACCGCCACCGTGCTCATGATGGCGAGCATCTGGGTGATGACGAACGGCGAGTTGATCGCCGTCTGCCCCGTGCCGCCGCCGATGATCACGGCATCGGAGGTCATGGCCCCGAACGTGAGCAGGGCGAAGATGGCAGAGAAGATATAGACGGCCGGCTGGCGCATGCGGTAGCGCAGCTCGAAGCGATAAAAAGTCCACAACACGGCGCGGGCTCCCGACTCAGGCCGCGTGGGCCAGGGTGGTGAAGTAGACGTCTTCGAGATCGGGATCGACCGGCTGGAAGTCGCCCCCCGGCTCCTCGTCGGCGAACACGTGAATCACGGTGCGACCGCCGACCAGCCGGGTGGAGATGACCGTGTGCTCGGCCTGATGCCCGGCGAGTTTTTCCTTGGCGATGATCTTCTTCCAGGTGTGCCCGCGCAGCTGGTCGATGGCGTGCTGCGGGTCGCCCGTGCGCAGCACCTTGCCGCCCGCGATGATCGCCATCTGCAGACACAGGTCGGCGACGTCCTCGACGATGTGGGTCGACAGCAGCACCACCACGTGCTCGCCGATCTCCGACAATAAGTTGAGGAACCGGCTGCGCTCTTGCGGGTCGAGCCCCGCGGTGGGCTCGTCGACGATGATGAGCCGTGGATCACCCAGCAGGGCTTGGGCGATGCCGAAGCGCTGACGCATCCCGCCCGAGAACCCCTTGAGCTTCTGCTTGCGCTTGTCCCACAGATTGACGCGATGCAGCAGTGCCTCGACGACCGTCTTGCGCTCGCCCCGAGCGGTGATGCCCTTGAGCACCGCAAAGTGATCGAGCAACGACAGCGCATCGAGGTGTGGATAGACCCCGAAGTCCTGGGGCAGGTAGCCCAGCACTTGCCGCACCTTCGACTTGTCGCGGAGCACGTCGAGCGAGCCGAGCCGGATGCTGCCCGCGTCCGGCTCTTGCAGCGTGGCGATCGTCCGCATCAGCGTGGACTTGCCCGCGCCGTTGGGACCGAGCAACCCGAACATCCCCGGAGCGATGGTCAGATCGATGCCCTGCAGCGCTCGCACGCCGCCGGGATACGTCTTGGACAGGTTCTCGATGACCAGCTGGGCGCCGTCGGAGGACATGGTGGCCCTTCGACCCGGCGGTGACCCCGCGGGTTTCCCGCGGGGCGCTGCGGTACCTTCATAGGTCGCCGAGGCGCTCAGCCACCCGAAGCCGACGGCCAGCTGTCGTTGGCGGGCGGGCGTCGGACCGGCTCGCGCGGCGCCGAGAAGCGCTTGCAGTAGCGATTCCACAGCCCCTGGACGCGCTCGACCTCGGGATCGCGCTCGAGGCCCTTGGCCATGCTCGCCAGCTCCTCGCGACCGGCCTCACACGCGGCCCATCCCTCATTGTCCTGTCCCACCCCGCGGTGAGCCGCCATCCAGCTCAGCCCATCGACGAAGCGCATGATGAGCCGACCCTTACGCACGTTGCGGCTGGCCTCCTCGATCTCCGAGAGATTGAAGGCGTACTCCTCCACCATGTCCTCACCACTGTCGGGGTCCTCATACTCGACGGTGAGCATCACGTCGTCTTGACCGCGCAGCTGGCCGTCGCGCGCCATCAAGTCCGACAAGAACAGCTGCGAGGTGTTGGCGAAGTAGTGCACCGCTTGCACCTCCGATTTCACCGTCGAGCTCTCCTCGCCATAGAACACGTTCATCCGCAGCGAGGGCGGCAGGTGCAGGCGGAAGTGCACGTCGAGCGCGGTGGTCTCCACCAGCGAGACGAACCGCGGGCCAAACACGGCGTCGACCTCCGCCTCCGAGCCCAAGAACACATAGGCACCCTTGCCCCGCTCGGTGAGACGGTCGAGCAGCGCGTCGTTGAAGTCGCGGCCCACCCCCACCCCGGACAGCCGGATGCGGCGCTCGTCGTAGAACTTTCCGACCGTCGCGATCATCTGCTCGTCGGTGACACCGGTGTTCGCGATGGCGTCGGTGATCATCACCACCCGGTTGGAGTAGGTCGGCTGGTACGCGTGGTCGGCGAGCTGGTAGCCACGCCGCAGGCCGTCGTGGAGATCGGTCGACCCCCGAGGCTGGAGCGCATCGATCGCCTTGACCAACGTCGCGGGAGAGTCACGGCCCACCACGAAGTTCTCGATGGGGACGCACACGTCGTGATCGAACAAGGTCAGGTGCACGATGTCGCCGGGCTTGAGCTCGTCGGTCATCTGCCGAAGCCCGCGCTTGAGGAAATTCATCCGCCCGTCGGACGACATCGAGCCGGAGCGATCGACCACGACCGAGAGGTTGGTGTTGCGCCGCTCCTCCACGCCCATCGGTCGGCCGCGTACGGCCATCGCCAGGCTGTAGATGCCCTCCTGCTCGGGATCGGCGGCGATCGAGGCTGCGACCGAGAAGTCGTCGTTGCGGCCCACGTTGGCGGTATCGAACGAGAAGTAGTTGAGCAGCTCGTGGGCCCGGATGTGCTCGACGGGCAGCGGCAGGTGATTGTCGATGGCGTAGATCACCCGCTGGGCCGACGACAGGCTCATCGTGTCGTCGTTGCTGAGGTAGATCGCGGCCCCCCAGTCATCGAACTGGGGAGGTGCGGTGGCGATGGCGGGCGCCGAGTCCCTGGCCGGCGCCGTGTTGACCCGCGCCGTGTTGGCCGGCGCATCGTTGTCGGCCACGCTCGACTCGAACACCGGGTCGGGCTGAGGCTCGGGCTCGGGGCGCCGGGGCGCAGGGGTCGGCATTGGGTCGGGGCGAAGGGGTCGCGGGAGCGGCAGCGCCATTGACGACGCCTCCGGGAACGCCACCCAACGTGCCACCGACGACGCCTCCCACGACACCGCTGGCCGACTTGGATGCGGGCTTGCTCTTGCCGCGGGTCCGAGATTCCTTGGGTGGGGCGGAGCCGCCTCCTCCATACGGGACGTAGCCGGGCGGCCGCCGATCCTTCTTGCGCTTGGTGGACTTGCGCGGCTTGGAGCGCCGCGGCGGAGGCTTGGATCCTCCCCCCCACCCGCGGGACTGCTCCTCGACTCGCCAGCCGAAACACGTGGCGGAGCGATCGATCATCGGCGGCAGGCTCGCGAGGTCGGGGGCCGGCGGTAGCTCGCGGACTCGCGGTGGGTGCGATCGCGGGGTGTACACATGGGGCGGCGCCTCGGCGACGGTGGCCACCGCGGCCGCTGGTGACTGACTGTTGGACCCGGCACTCGCCGAGCTGGTCCCGCACGCAGGGGCGATCATGACCAATCCGAACGCAGCGATGAACGAGGGGACGTGGGTCCAGGCGGGCTTGAGCATTCGAATCGGTCTCCGGGCGCAACGAGGGTAGGCGGCGCTTCCTACGAGCGTCCCGCCAAAACGATCTGGACACGGTATTTTTTTGGGACGAACGCCGTTCATCGTCGAACGCACTGCGACATCGGTGTCATGGGGTACGCGACAATTCGAGCCCTCCGCTCGCTGGAGGCCAGCCGAGCGCGCTGCTATCCTGGGTCCGTATTCCCCGGGGCACACATCGTTGAGCCGATCGCGGCTCGTCGTCCCGTCTCGTGGCACGAGGAGTCTGGTCTAAACATGTCTACCCTTTGGAAATTCGGCGCGCTCACTGGCGCACTGGCCCTGGCAACCACCGTCGCGATGGCGCCCCGGCCCACCCAGGCGTGCGGCGGCACGTTCTGCGATGCAGGGCCGCAGTCGATGCCCGTCGATCAGTCCGGCGAGAACATCCTGTTCGTCGTCGATGGCAACGAGATCGAGGCACACATCCAGATCCAATACGAGGGCGACCCCGAGAATTTTGCCTGGGTGATCCCGCTGATGGCGGTCCCCGATTTCTCGATCGGCTCGGAAGCGCTGTTCCAAAACCTGCTGGCCGGCACCGTTCCCGCCTACGGCTTTTCCTCGACACAGGAGCAGTGCCCGACGCCTCAGCCGCAGACCGTGCCCGATCGAGGTGACGGGGGCGACAATGCTGCCTCGGGCGGAGGCCTGGGTGGCATGGAGGAGGGTGACGGCCCTACCGTCGTCCATCGCGAGCAGGTGGGCGCCTACCAGATCGCCGTGCTCCAGGGGGGCGAGGCCGACGAGGTCATCGAGTGGCTCGACCAAAACGGCTACCAGCAGGACCCGGAGGCCGAGCCCATCATCCGCGAGTACCTCGCCGAGGGTCAGCTGTTCGGTGCCATCAAGCTCACCGCCGGGGCCGATGTCGATCAGATCCACCCCATCGTGCTGCGCTATCGCAGCGACGAGCCGTGCATACCGCTGCGCCTCACTCGCATTGCCGCCGTCGAAGACATGGAGGTCCGTACCTTCTTCCTCGGTGACGAGCGCATGGTGCCCACCAACTACCGGCACGTGCTCGTCAACCCGCTGAAGATCGACTGGCTGCAGCTCGGCTCCAACTACAAGGAGGTCATCAGCGGCGCGGTGGATGCCGAGCACGCCAACGGCCGTGCCTTCGTCACCGAGTACGCAGGACCCAGCCAGGTGGTGGGCAACTTCAACCTGAGCAACCCCGCGTGGAGCTCCAGCCCGTTTCGCAGCGCTCAGCCCAGCGAGCTGCCTCGCTTGCTGGAGGACCAGGGGTTGTGGGCATGTGGCTTCGAGGATTGCCAGTTCGGTCACCCGCTGGTCGGCGGCATCTTGAGCGAGTTCCTCACCCTCCCCGAGGACGTGTCCGCCGACGAGTACATCGGTTGTCCCGAGTGCTACCCCGAGGTCACGCAATGGGATGGCGAGGGCTTTGCCGACGCCTTCGACGAGCGCATCGCGGGGCCGGGCGAGCACGCCCAGGAGCTGCTCAGCCAGTGGTCGTACGTCACCCGCATGTACACGACGATCTCGCCGCACGAGATGACCGAAGACCCCATCTTCCATGCGCGCGGCGATCTGGACGACGTGGTGAACAATCGCCTCGGCAACAGCCTGCTGCGATGCAGCGGCGACACCCTGTTCACGCTGCCGGACGGTCGTGAGGTGTTCATCCCGGCGGGCTCGGGCTGGCCGGAGTTCCCCAACGAGATGCCCTGGGAAGAAGAGGTCGCAGAGATGGCGACTTCGGGCGCGCCGATGGTCCTGTCCAATCGAACGGCCGAGATCGACGAGTTGCTCGCCGCCTACAACGTGGCCGCGGGCTATGGGCAAGACGGCTGCGGCAGCTGCCAGATCGAGGCCACGGAGTCCTCGCGTGGCCGCTGGGCGATGGGCCTGGCGTTCGTGGCCCTCGGCGCGGGCGCTGCGGTACGTCGTCGTCGACGACGGTAGTGCCAATCGCGATCGCCTCGCAGGCGCCACAGCAGCGGCCGGTTGGATCGCACCCGGCAGCTGCCTCGAGGCCGCTTCGTGGGCGTGCGCCGAGGTCGAACGCCCACGCCACGAAAGTTGCCCAGGCGTGTATTCGGGGATGCGGTCGACGACTGCTGGCCTAGCGCCAAGCCCCAGTCTGAGCCCTGGCAATCCCGGGTGAGCCCCGCGTGCCCCGGCCGCACGAGGATCTCACCATGGGCGCCAACCCCTGCCGCGTGCTCCGTTGCTCGGCCTGTAAGCGGCCCCCGCCGGGGCACGTTCCGGCCCCGCGATGATGGGCACGCGGGATGATTGCGCCAGACCCCGCAAAAGGGACATGCTGTGGCCGACCATGACGCGAGGCTCTGGCTGCCCCAGCACGTCGTGGCGCGTAGCGACCACCGCCGCCCTCATGGGGCTGGTGCTCTCCGCTGCCTGCGCCAAACGAGGCCCCCCGAGCTATGCATCGGCTGAGCCATCTTCTGGAGATGCGTCGATGCATGGCGGCGGCGATCAAGGCGCCGGAGCGACCGTGGAGCAAGCGCCCGACGACATCGAGAGCCTCGAGGCTCAGCTGGCGGCGCACGAAGGCGAGCTGCTGGGTGCGGGACTCGAGCTACCCGAGACCGTCCTGCAAACGCGGGCCTCCGAGGGCCGCAACATCGAGACCGCGGTCGGCACCACCAACGAGGAGGGCGAGCGTTGTACGCGGGTCTGCGAGCTCGCATCGACCATCTGCGAGCTACGCGATCACATCTGCGGCCTGTCCGAGCGTCGCGGACGGCCGACGCGCTACCAACGAGCCTGCGAACGCGCCGAGCTCGATTGCGACTTTGCGGAGCAGGCCTGTGACGACTGCGAACAATGATGCACCGCCGCGCCGGCTCCCCTTGGGCGCCGTGCTCGGACTCGCGGCGGGCTTGGGCTTCAGCACGACCGCCTGTCGCTCCAGCTCCAAGACCGCCGAAAGCACCAACACCCCCGACCTTCGGGAGTGGACGTTGGCCGAGATCGAGGCCGAGCTGGCGCGCAACGATGCCGAGCTGAGCAACGCGGGAATCCTCGTCGCGCAGGCCCAGCCACCCCCAGGCCCGTCGCCGAAGCTCGCAGATCCCGTTGCGAACCTGGGGTCGGAGGCCGGCGAGGAACCGGAGGCCTCTCCAAGCACCCCGGAGGCC
>JAHZJA010000641.1 GCA_022601155.1 Deltaproteobacteria bacterium
TCTACGAGTTCGTTGGTGGTGCTCAGCCGCTGGGCGTACCCACCGAAGCCAGGGCAAACCCCGTCATGTCGCTGTAGGTGTAGGCACCCACCAGCTGATCGAAGGTGTCGATGGTGTGCGTCACCGGATCGACCCGATAGGCGACATTGCTCGAGAACCCAACCGCCCACACGTTGCCATCGAAGTCGATGCTGATGCCGTGCGCGTAGGAAGGGATGGGGATCTGGTCGACGATTTGGAACGTCTCGGTGTCGATACCGACGAGCGTAGAGTCCTGCTGGCGGCAGTGCCACAGCGTGCCCTGACCGTCGGTCATGCAGCCGCCCCACAGGTTGCCGCCGGGGCTGGGGACGCTCTGCCAGGTGCCGGGCCCGGGCTCGTAGCGCCACGCGCCACCGCCCGCGCAGTACCAGGGGCGCCCCGTCGAATCGACCGCGAGGCCGTAGCCACCCGCTCCAGGACCGGGAATGACCTCGTACTGGAAGGTCTGCCGATCGACGCGGATGAGGTTGTAGGCACCCGAGCGATCGATGCCCCAGAAGTTGCCGTCGCCATCGACAGCACCACCGTAGAGACCGATCCCGCTGCCGATCTCCGGGATGACGACCGTCTGCGTGACCGCACCGGTCTCACCGTCGAGCAGCAACACCTCGGTCGCTGCCCCGCCGTTGCGACCCGAGGTCCACAGCATCTCGTTGTCGTACTCGCAGGTGACGTCGTTCCAGTCGCCCTGCGCCCACGCCATGGGCCGGTTGGAGGTGTAGACCAGCGGTGTGTGCCAAGCGATGCACTCGTCCTGCCCCCAGGGCAGGTAGGCAGCATCGGTCGCCGTCTGGATCCCGGGCATGCCGTTGGACTCTTGGCAGTCCTCGATGTTGCCGTAGATCTTGGTGGCGCCACCGTTGCGGCTGGCCACGCCCACGTCGCCCGACAGCGAGACCGAGGTCCGCGAGGGACTGCCCGCGCCATCGGGCCGCACGACGTAGCGGCCTTCCTCGACCATCGACTGGGTGTTGATCTTGGTGACGGTGCCCTGGGCACTGTTGGCGATCCAGTTGTAGGAGAGCGTTCCGGTGCCGCCACCCATCCCGCCGCCGCAGCCACCTTCACCGGCCGGGGCTCCTACGTCGAAGCTCGGCAGGCCACCGCCGCCATCGCCGTCGTCGTCGACGGTGCCATCGGCGTTGCCCGTGCCCTCGGCACTGCCCGAGCCCGAGCCCGCCGTGGCGTCATCGGTCTCCGCGGGCGCCGTCCCACCTTCCCCGACGGAAATGCTGACGACGCCTCCGCCGTCCCCTTCGCGGCCGGAATCGGATCCGTTGCACGCCAAGGCCAACGGCAAACAGCTGAGCAAATACAAGCGGCGCATGATGTCCCCTCCCACCTCTATGGTGCAGCTGCGCGGACTTTTTGTCGAGCGCCACCACGCCCACATCGGCATCCAAACCAGGGCGAAGCCCGACGCCGAACGTGGTCGGATCGATGCGCTTTGGCGGTTGGGCAAGTTGCCCATCGCACCACCAACGCTCGGAACCTACCGACACGAAGCCGTCCTCGTTCGACCCCGATCGGGTGGTCACGAATGTTCACCACCGACCCATCACGAGCCTGGCAAAACCCCCTGCGTTCGCGATCGGCGCGGCCCGACGACATCCCAGTGTGGGCAAGCAACGCCGTCTGCGCACCATCGATTCCGGGATCACCGCGGTGACGCTACAAGGTCGACGCAATGGCGCTCACGCTCTACTTCGCTCCCGACTCCAGCTCGTCTCCCATCACCTGGGCCCTCGCCGAGCTGGGTCTCGAGTACGAGGCGGTCGAGCTGGACCTTCGCAACCCCGACGCGTGGAAGTCCAACCTCTTGCCCCTCAACCCGATGGCCCAAGTCCCGACGCTGATCGACGATGGCCAGCCGCTGTTCGAGTCGTCGGCGATCCTCGTCCACCTGGGTGATCGGTACGGAGTCGAGCGTGGCCTATGGCCTGCCATCGACTCGCCCGACCGCATGGTCGCCCTGAGCTGGACGATGTGGTTTGCCGTCACCGTCGGCTCGGCCATGAAGATGGTGATGCTGAACACCGGGACCTGGTGGCCAGCCCAGATGCAGAACGAGCTGCAGGCCGCCAAGGGTCGCGAGCGCCTGACGAGCCTGCTGACGATTCTCGACGAGCGGCTCGCCACCCAGCCATACATCGTGGGGAGCACCTTCAGCCTGGTCGACGCCCTCGGCGCCCCCACCCTGCGGTGGGCCTCGCATGGGATCGGCTTCGACCTCGCGGCGACCCCTCATGTGTCGGCATGGGTCGAGCGCTGCATCGCACGGGACACCGTCGAGCAGATGAAGTGACGGCCCGTCGCTCCCCGAGCCACCACGGTTGGGTTCCATTGGTAGTCTGATCGCCTCGTGTCTCCGCGCTGGCCCATGGTCGCCGTCCTCGTGGGCGCCGCCGCGATCTCCTGGGCGCTGGTCTTCACCGCGTGCACCCGGACGCCAGCAGAACCCAACCCGGCGACCGAGCTGGCTGCGACCGCGGAGTCGTCGCATGCCGCCGACCTCCCCGGTACCTCCTCGGACTCGGGCGCCCCCGCCCCGAGCCCCAGCCCGCGGCCGGTCGATCCGGCTCCGCCCGCCTACGACCCCAGCATCATCCCGCGATGGATCGCGGCCGCCAGCGGAGCGGTTCCCGAGCTCAACCCCGTCTCGATCGAGCAAGACCTCACCCTCGCCGCGCAGGTCCTCGGCCCCGGGGGTCGCGTGCTGTTCGGCGCCGGGCCGGGCACTCCCACCGTGCAGGTCCTCGCCCCGCCCGCTGTGCGCGACCCGATCGTCGGTGCCCTGGGCGAGCTGTTCTCACCCCGAGGGGGGCGAGACCTCCGGTATCGCGCCACCACCCTCAACCACGCGGAGCCAGCCACCGCCGACACCCTGGTGCGCGCACTCGACCACGCACTGGCGGGGAGCACCCAACCCCTGCTGGTGTACCTGGGCGGTCACGGCAACCTCGGCGACCAACCGCGACACAACTCGATCTCGCTGTGGGCCCAGTCGGAGATCAACGCCGCCGACCTGGCCGCTCGGCTCGACCGCAGCCCTCGCCCCGTGCGACTGGTGATGACCACCTGCTTCTCTGGCGGGTTCGCCGAGCTCGTGTTTCGCGACGCCGACCCCTCGCTCGGTGCCACCCCCAACGACCGCTGCGGACTGTTCGCGGCGCCGTGGGACCTGGAGGCCACCGGGTGTGATCCCAACCCCGACCGTGCCGCCCAGGAAGGCTACGGCCTGCACTTCCTCAACGCGCTGCGGGGCAGCGATCGCGACGGCAAGCCGCTGCCCCTGCCCGCTGTCGACCTCGATGGTGACGGAGACATCATCGCTTGATCCATCA
>JAHZJA010000060.1 GCA_022601155.1 Deltaproteobacteria bacterium
ACCACCACCACCGCCGCCGCGGCGATCTTGAGCGACATTGACGCGGATCGAGCGACCATCGAGGCTGGCTCCGTCCATCTCCTTGATCGCGGCCTGAGCCGCATCGCCGTCGGTCATCGTCACGAAGCCGAAGCCGCGCGAGCGACCGGTGTCGCGATCGGTGATGACCCGGGCCTCGACGACCGCGCCATGCTCTTCAAAAGCACTCTTGAGGCCATCGTCCGTGGTGTCCCAGCTCAGCCCGCCTACAAACAACTTGTTCGACATTTCGATCTTTTTCCGTGGGGACGCGGTTACGTCTTTTCGAGTCCGTGACGGCGTCCGTGCGTTCGTTCCAGTGCTCGTCCGAAGACGAGCGACACGGGGTTCCCTACCGCATCCGAGCGCGGATCCCCCAGTATTTTGTCGAAGGTGGCGCCCGCCGTGCTGCGAAGGGGGTCTGGACGGACAATTGACGGGCCCAGACCGGGGCACGGAGCGGGTCGTCGACCGATCGAATCCGACTCGACAAGCGCGTTCGATCGCGCGGATTGCGATGAGCTGCCGCGCGACCGAGGCCGGCCCTGGATGATTCATCGCGCCGGGCGACGTGGTGCTGTGGGTCACCACAATCCGCCGCAAAGGGCGTTTGCCACAGGATTCGGGCGACAAACGTTGACCCGCCGCAGGGCGAGGCGTCCACCGCACCGACATGAACGCATCGTCCCTCCGCTTCGCTTCGCTCGCTGTGCTGTCGCTCGTGTTCGGTTCCTCGGCCTGCATCATCTCTTCGTCCGACGACGATGACGCCTCGACCGGAGCCGACAGCGGCTCGGCGATGACCGACGACGGTCCCGCCGACAGCTCGACATCGTCCAACGGCGAGACGGATCCCGGCGGCACCACGATGTCCGAGGGCGAAGATACGGCCGAAGACACCGCCGCAGACACCTCGAACGACGCCACCGAGGGCCAGGACTCGACCGGCAGCCCCGACAGCGGGTGCGTGGGCAGCTCGTGTATCTGCGCCCCCGCGGACACCTGCACGCTCGTGTGCGACGACGCGGTGCAGTGCGAGATGGAGTGCCAGGCAGACTCGACCTGCAATATGGAGTGCGCCGCGGGCTCGCAGTGCGCGGTGGAGTGCGATGCCGCGGCTTCGTGCGAGGTCGACTGCGCCGGGGCGGCCTTCTGCGCGGTGACGTGTCCCCCCAGCGGATGCGTGGTGGAAAACTGCGACGAAGTCTCGGGGCTGTGCGCGGTCGCCTGCGCCGACAACTCGGAGCCCACCAGCGACGGGACCACCGTCAGCTGCATCTAGCCCCACGAGGAGGCAGGGGCCGGGCGTCGCCGTGGTGGCGCCCGACACCCTCTCGTCGACCCGTAAACCGCCCGTGTTAGGGTGCTCGCCGTCGTCGGAGGACACGTTCGCTCGATGCCGCAGGGGATCACGATCGTCGCTCTGAGTGCCTATCTGAGCGCGTTGGCTTCACCGTCGGCGGCACAGGACTCGCCGCCTTCGGGCGTCGTGTTGATGGCCCCCGACATTCCCGATGACGACGCCGACGAGCGCCTGGTCGCGGTCGTCAAGGCGTCGGTCCCCGAGGGGCACGCGGCGGTCAACGTCGTCCGCTACGACCCCGCGACCTTCGACCCCGGACTCGTCGTGGAGCGATCGCAACGCCGAGCTGGCGAGTGGATGGCCCACGCCGTGGTGTGGATCGATCTTAAAGGGCCGCAGTCGTACGCGATCTACGTGTTCGAGGTCGACGGCGCTCGGGTGCTGGGGCGGCGGGTCCCCATCGTCGAAGGCTCGACCGCCGCCGCGCACGAGACCCTCGCCAACATCGCGACGAGCGTGATGGCCGAGTCGATGGAGGGGCCGGTCACCGGACTGCCCCTGCTCGACCCGCAGACCCTCGAACAGCCGCCACCGCCACAGCCCGAAGAGCCCGAACCCCCCGAGCCCGAACCCGTCGTCGCCGAGCCCGAACCCGTCGTCACCGAGCGGGAGCCCGGCCCCGCGATCGAAGACGACCCTCCGATCCGTTTCCCGCGGCTCCTGCTCTCGCTCGGCTACGCGGGGCAGAGCTTTGCCAACAGTCCCTTGCTCAGCCATGGGCTCGCGTTGGGTGTCGCCTGGGCCCCAGCGCCGCGCGCCTTCGTCGGCCTGCGCTACGACCTGGTCCTGCCGCTGACGATCGACGCCCCCGAGGTGCTCGCTTCGCTGCGGCGTCACCCAACGTCCGTCGAGGGCGGCTATCGGTTCGGCCTGAGCTCGCGGTGGGATCTGGAGTTGGCCGGCCGCTTCACGGTGGACCCGATTCGTCGGCAGACCGACACACGCAGCGATCTATCCCCGGCCCCCGATCAGTGGCGAGTGTTCTCCAGCGCCGCAGTGGGGGTGGGCGCGGGCGTATCGCCGATCCCCCAGCTCCGCCTGGGGCTCCGCGTCGGCGCGGAGGCCGTCGTGTCCCGCGCGACGTACCTCGTGGAGGACCCACAGCAGCGTGTGCTCGTGGCCCCGCACCCCATCCGGGGCTTCGTCGAGGTGTCGGTTCAGTTTTCCACCGTGTGGCGGGAGAAAAAATGACCCGGCACCCCAGCGCTGGGCCCACCCGATTGGCGTGCAGGGCGCGGTATTGGTCTACCCCAAGTGGGGACGAGCAGCGGAGGTGGTGGTGAACGACGCCGCCCCCCAGCTCGGCGCCGGTCTCCTTGGAGCTGGAGACGGTTCGACGTGCCGCGACCGGCGACACCAAGGCCAACAGCTGGCTGGCGCGCAGAGTCGTCACCCGGGTGCGACGGGTAGCCCGCGCCCTGGCCCGCAACGCTGCCGATGCCGATGATGCCGCCCAGCTGTCGCTGATGGAGGTGCTCCGCAGCGCCCATACCTACCGGGGCGAGGCCAGCCTCGATGCCTGGGCCGGGCGCATCGCCGCCCGCACGACCCTGCGCCACCTCGCCCGCGAGCGCCGCAAGGTCGAGCCGGTCGCGACGCAGACCCCCACCCTGGCGACTCCCGAAGCCCCCGCGGGACTCGCCGAGTCGCTGCCGCGCGATGTGCAAAGCTACCTCGACGCATTGCCACCGCCGCAGCGCAACGCCATCGTGCTCCACCACGCGCTGGGCTACTCGCTCGACGAAGTTGCGCAGATGGAAGGGGTCAGTCCCAACACGGTCAAGGGCCGGCTTCGGCTCGGCATGGCGACGCTGCGCAAGCACGTCCGCCGCGATCAGCAGCTCGGGCTGCGGGCGGGAGCAGGCGCATGAGCGACGAAGCACGCTTGTGGACCGAGCTGGGTGCCCTGGGGCAGGAGCCTCTCCCGGGCGAGCGCACCGATGCACAGATCGTCGAGGCGGCACTGGCCGGCCTCGCCGACCCAACCACCGCGCCTGCGCCCGCACCCGTCGAGCCCGCGCCGTCGCAGTCCGGTCGACGCGTCGCCGTGATCGCAATCGTGAGCCTGGCGTTGGCCGCTGCCGCCATCGTGCTGGGCTGGTGGGTGCTGCCGAGCATGGGCCTCATCGGCGGTGACGGGAGCGACCCGGCGAACATGGCCCCCGCCGTGCTCGACGACGACCCCGCCCAGGGTCACGCCGTGGCGGCCGACAGCCGAGGTGGCGCCACCGTCCCCTCCACGCCGACGCCACTGGCCGACGAACCCGACGAACCCGAGTGCGAGACCTCGGCCGAGGCCTGCGCTGCACTCGCGGGAACCACGGGCGCCGCGATGCTCGAAGCGGCGACCGACTCCGACTCCTCCGACTCCGACTCCGACTCCGACTCTCCCGCGACCCCGCGACCCCGTCGGCCCCGCACCGCTCCCGCCCTTCTCGAGCACGCCCAACGCCTGGTCTCCAGCGGCGATCGAACGGGCGCAATCGCAGCCTACGAGCGCCTCGTGGCCCGCTTTGAGGGCACCCCCGAGGCCAAGGCGGCGCGGGTCTCACTGGGCCGCCTCGAGCTCCGCCGCGGTCGCGCCAAGAAGGCACTGGCGCACTTCGACGCCTACCTCTCCGCGTCCGCGGGTGCCCTGGTCGAGGAGGCCCGCTACGGTCGCGTTCGGGCGCTCCGCAAGCTCGGTCGGCACACCCAAGAGCTGCGATCGATCGAGGCCTTCCTCGCCGATCACCCCGGCAGCTTGTACGCCGCTCGCCTCCGCAAGCGGGCCGAGGAGCTGCGCACGCCGTGAACCTCCGGCGCGCGCTGCTGGGGGCGATGCTGTCGTTGGGCTGCACCCTCGAGCCCGACGTGGTGGCCATGTCGTCGGATGGCGATGGGGCCGAGATGTCCAGCGACGAGACTGCGGTGAGCGGTGGTGACGTCTGCGTGGGGCTCGAGTGCAGCTGCACCGAGTCGTGCTCGACCCGCTGCCCGTCGCCGGGCGGCGTAGGCTGTGTGTTCGAGTGCAGCGGCGCCATCGACTGCGACTTCGAGTGCCCGGGCGGCGCCTGCTCGACCAACTGCACCAACGGAGCGACCTGCAACGTCGACTGCAACGCCGACCTCAGCGCCTGCCCCACGACCTGCCAGGGCGCGCAGCAGTGCACCCAACAATGCAGCGCGGGCGGTTGCGTCGTCGACTGCTTCGCGACCGACGTGTGCGAGCTGGCCTGCCCCGGAGGCCTGTGCTCCCTGACCTGCAGCGGAGGTCAGACCTGTCGCATCACCGAGTGCACCGATGGCTGCACCCTCGACTGCGGAGGCGCAGCCGACTGCGACAACTCCTGTGGTCTCGACGGGCTGTGCACGACCTTGCCGTGAGCCCACCCGGTCCTCCGGACCGCCGCCGTCCCCCGGGCGTCCACTCGCGCCGCCTCGATACCCCATGCGGACCAGGCTTCGGCCTGACCTTGCACGACCGGCTTCGTGATCCTCGGGTTCACGAGCATCGGCCTCGGCCCGCCTGCCGGGGCGGCTTCGCGAATGTCGGCGTCGGACCGCCTACAACGGGCTGGCTTCGCGGGCTTCAGCTTCGGCCCGGTGACATGTGAGCCACGCTTCGGCCCGCTCGGTTGCCTCGGTCACCCACGGCCCGGGCAGGTCGTTCAGCGGCGGCTCGCTGCCGACGATCTTCGGGCCCATCAGCCCGGGAACGTACTGCTGTGCCTCGATGTCTCCGCGCAACGCAGCCACTCGAAGGGCGGTCAGGGCCGAGACGTAGTCCTCTCGGCGCTCCTCGGTCGGCGCTGCGGCCACGAACATCACCGAGAACAAGGTTCGACCGTACAGGGACGACGCCGCCAGGTGCCCGTTGTCGCCCGCGAACTTCAGTGCCCCCATCGCCTCTTCGAATGGCTCGGAGCGGTAGTGCTCGCCTTCCCGCGACTGTTCGAGCTTGGCGACGCCGCGGTCGAACGCGTCCTCGACGACCTCGACTTCCACCAGGGAGACACAGTCGTCCCCGCCCTCGCGGTTCGCCCGCGGCTCGGCCCCCTCATCGGCGCCGGCCTCGGCTTCGTCGGCGGAGGAGACCTGCTTCGTCGGCGGATCGGGCTCGGGAGCCGGGGCGCCTCCAGTTCGGCACGCCGACAAGCCCACGACGATCACAACGGGGAACAAACCGCGCACACCGCAAAGGTAGCAACCCCGTGCATCAGCCGCCGGAGCGCCCGCCTGGACGCCGCGAAAGCGTCGGCAAATTGACGCCGGAGCGCCGATCGTCAGGATCCCAACGGCAATTCCATGGCGTGTACGTCTGGACGCTACAGTGCAGACAGGGCGGTCAAACGTGGGGAACGGTCGCCGCGCAGGCGGGCCGGTTCATGGAGTGATGGGCCTACTCGACCGCGTGTCGGAGGTCTTCGAATTCGTCGCCGAACACTGAACCCCACGTGTCCGTGCCCTCGACAACGTGGTTTTGGAGCGGCCCGACCACGCGGCGGCGCACGCGGACTTCGGGGCTGAGCTGCTCCCACGGATGTGCAAATCCCATCACCCGCATGCGGGTCTGCGAGCTCTCGTCGAAGACGAACTTGTTGGCCATGGCGGATTGCCTCGCGGTCGAAAACGGTCCTGACCATTCGATGCACGATCCGATCCGGGCCGGAGCCGACCGTCACAGTGTGGGGTCCCGCGTCCAGTCTCGCGCTCGACCCCGGCGACCGAGCCACCAACCGACGCCGGTCTTGCGGAACCTTCGCATGTCGTTGCTGTCGGGACATCGTGCGCCAACGGCTACTCCTGCTCACCTTGTTGACCAGCTGCACCGGTTCCCCGTTGGCCCTCGACATGAACCTCGACGAAGAGGAGTCCATGGTCGAGCGCACCACCCGTCGCTATCAGCGTCCGCCGCCCCCGACCACCGTCAGTCCCCACCTCGCCGGCTCCCACCTCACCTGGGTATGGGTCGAGGGCCCCAACGCGCTCGGGAGCTGCATCGGAGGGTGCACGGGTCCCTGGAAAGCACCCGCCGACGACATCGCGCGACGGTGGCGTCAGCCGTTGGCAATCGAAGCGGCCGGACCCGAAGGCTTGCCCACCATCAGTCGCCACACCGACGAAGGCGACACGATCTGGAAGCGGGAGCTGTCCGGCATGCCGGGTGCGGGCGCCAGCCGTACCCCTCGTGTGATCGCCTGTGGGTACCGGACCTTTGCCGTCGTCGAGAGCACCCGGTTGCCCTGGTATCGGTTCTACGCCTTCGAGTCCGCCAGCGGGGCGATCCAGGCGAGGGCCGACATCAGCCACGGAGATGAACGCGTACAGATGCACCAGGTGCAGCTGGCATGCAGCGACGCAGACCAGGCGCTCGTGTTTGGGCGCACCCGCAACGACGACCGCGGGTCCACCTACGTCGACCAGCTCACGTGGCCCGGTGCCGTCGTCTTCACCAGCACCAGGCCCGCCGCGCGTACCGACGCCGAGCCCCAACCCGTCGTCGGCCGGCCCCCGCTGGTGGCCACCTCTTCCGCTCAGATGCACTATCGGGTGATCGGTGGGGAGGCCAGCCCGTGGTCGATCGGCGTGGATGACGACGGTCAGCCCGCAGGGAAGCCACGCAGCTTGGTGGTGGAGGCCGCCAGCCGTGGGCGCCGCTGGTCGGTCGACCTTGGCCCCGCCGTGCGCAGCAATGTGCAGATCATCGAAGTGGATGCCATGACCATCGTGCGCGTCGGCGACGGTCTGTACGGCATCGATCGCATCGACGGCAGGCTCGCGTGGACGAGTCGGCTCGGCGGGGCTCGCCACGAGCTCTACGAGCGCTACGGCGACGGCATCTGGGGGTGCTCGCGGTGTCGCGAGCCCGAGTTCCACATGCGCGTCGAAGACGACATGGTGGTGGTCTCGGAGACGTCGGTCGAGCGCTGGGTGAATGTGGTGCGTCCGCAGGATGGCACGGTGCTGGCGCGGCGGATCTGGTACTGACCCCCGAAGACGCAGCCTGCTCGACCTGATCGGAACGCGGCGACCGGGCGGAGCCCCGTGCTCGACGCGCTCGGCTGCGCGCCCGCGGACATGGGTGGCCACCATGAGCGCCGAGGCGTCGTCCATCGGGCTCCCGGGCTCCGCCGCACGAGAGCGTGGACATCGGGAAGGCCTGCTCCCCCGTTTTGCCGTGGTACGAGGGCCAGGCCGACCGCCCATCATTGGTGACAGGCGGCGGGCGCTGGAACCAACCCCGCCCACTGGCCGTGTACACAACAATCCACGCTCGCGCCCTCATGGCTCCACCCGGCCCAGACCCCTTCGTCGGTCGCCGACACCCCGGCCTCGGATCGCTCATCGCGTTTGCCTTGCAGCTGATGTCCAGTGGCTGCACCTCGAACCAGTCACCGACACCTGCGCGCACGAGCCCAGCGCCCGTCCCCGGTGTCCCGGTCCCGCCGTCGGTCGACGAGTCCGCGCCCGGTCCACCCGAGACCTATTCCGTCATGGCCCGCAACAGTGGCTCGCCGGGCGCCTTTGCCCTGCATGACGTTCGTGTTGGGGTCGACGAGCGCTGGGGATGGGCCGTGGGTGAGTCGGGCACCATCGTTCGTCTCGAAGGCTCGGGCGCCGCCAAGCGCTGGGCGCCCGATCTCGTAGCGTCGGCGCTCACGCACCACGCACTCTACAGCCTCGATGTGAGTGCCGATGGGCAGTGGGGATGGGCCGTGGGCGAGGCCGGCACGGTGCTGCGCCTCGCGAACGGCCGCTGGCGGGCCGACGAGGCCGCCAGCCGTCTACTGGGTCAGGACCTGCTGAAGGTGGTGGTCAGCGACGACGGCGCGAGAGGCTGGGCCATCGCGGGAGACACCGGACCGGAAGACAGCACATGCGCGAGCATGACCTTCGGCGAGGGAACCACCGCGCTCGGCCCCCCCTGCGGTGAGGTCTACCTCCGCGACTGCGACCTGGGCTACGACGGTACCGATGTGTGGCTGCGATGTACCGAGCCATGCCCCGAAGACCTGGACGATCCCTACCGCGACCGTCCCCACCTGTGGCGTCTGGGCCCCGACGCTTGGGTCCTCGAAGCCAAGTGCAACGAGGCAACCGCGTCCCTCCCCGCCCCCGCCACTGCCCGGTCGGCGCCAGGCTGGTCGGCGCATGGCCGTCCGGGATCCCGCGGCCAGCTCCGCAAGAGAAACGCCGACGGGCATTGGGAAGCGCAGCTGGACTCGTCGCGGGGGCCCATCATCGTGCCCGGCTTCGAGGACCTGCCGCTGACGATCGAGCGAGAGACGCAGTACCAGCACGAAGACGAGGCGAAGTCTTCGTACCGGTTGGTGCTCGTGGTCTCCCATCGGGTCAGCCGGGACCGACTCCACGCGATGCTCGAGGCTCTGGACCGCACGATCATGGGTGCGGCGGGATCCGGCCCCTACGCTCGGTTCATCGTCGAGGTCACGTTCGACGACGACGAGCACACCATCGCAACGTGGACCCACCAGGCGGGCCGACCCTCACAGCTCGAAAACCGGCTCCTCGGGGGAACGCTCGAGCAGCGGCTACGCCGCTTCCTCGTCGACGAGGCGATCGACGACGGCTACGACTGGCCGTGGTCGGGCTGCCCTGGCGCACTCGTTGGCGAGGACGAGCCCACCGTGACCGTGGCGGCACAGGGAACCCGCGGCACCGTCGTCCTGTCCACCACCGAAGAGGCCCGGTGGGTTCTGCCCGAATGCGCCCTGTCCATCGCACACAAGGCGCTGACCTGGATCGAGGAGATCGAGTCCCTGACGGTGCGCCTCGAGACGAGCGCGGGCACACCGGTGATCGAGCTCGAACTCGACGCCGACCGGTTCCTCCCGCTCGATGCCGTCAGCCAGTTTCAGGACCGCGACCATGAGCTCCACCATCTCGACGAGTCGGGATGGTCCCGCCGGAAGCAGCGCAAGGCTCGGCGGAAGATCATGGAGCGGTGGCATCGGAACGTGGCCTCCAAGCTCGCCCCACATACGCTGTACTACCGCGGCTGGGACCGCCCCTGATCACGGCGACATCACGCCATTCGGCGAGCTGTTCCACATCGCGATACGGCGTCGTGATCGCCCACCGTCGGGGTCCCGCGCGTCGTCGAGTGCGATGGCCGTGCGGACCGGTTGGGATGGGTCGGAACTCGTTGCCGATGCGACTGCCCTGACGGCGACGATCAGGGCAGCTTCGCACACAGCCTCATCTGGATCCGGCAGTCGATTCCGCTCTCGGTGACCGTGATCGAAGGCGTGCCAGGATACCCGTGAATCCTGACAACGCACCGATGTGCGTCGTAGAGGGCTCCGGCGATCTCGTCGTATTCTGCCTGGCCGCTGTCATATCCACCTCCGTAGGTGTCGTCGAGCACCATGTCAATCGCCGACACCACCCCCATGACTCGAGGGATCGAACGCCCGGCGGCACTCTTCGCGTGCCAACACACGAACCCATCGTCCATCTGGAAGATGACCATCACACACGACGTGAATCCTCCTGGGAAGACGCTATTGCCATAATCGAGCAGCTTCGAGACTTGCTTCTCACCGACGAGCACCGCGGGCTTCCTCCTTTTCTTCTCTACCCGAACCTCTCGAACTGTGGGCGACGTGCTGCGATCGACCCAGGCGCTCTTTCGTAGCCACACGCCGTAGCCATCTTTCATTTCCTGGTAGTCATGCATCAAACCTCCCATCTTTTGCCTCCACCAAGAATGAATGACAGGGCCCCAGTGCCAGACATAGTTGCCCTCGGGCGTGTACTCCCAAAACAGCGCTTGCGCGACCGCGCCCGCCCCTGCCTTGGCCTGCGCGGCCGGCCCACGCATCCGCGCCGGCATCATCTGTGGCCGAGGCACATCACTTCTGTCGATCCTGGAGGCCGACTTCGCTTGCGCCGTGGCCTGTGTCCCGGTGGGCAACAGGTCCGGCCGCGGCGCCTTCCCGGCCCAAGAATCCATGCGCTTGGTCTGGGCCGTGGCGTGCTCCATCCGCCCCGGCAGTAGGTCCGGCCGCGGCGCCTTCGCAGCCCAGTCGCGGTCGCGCTGGGGCTGAGCCGCCACGGCTCGGCGCTCGGTGCCGTGGTCACGCTGCGACACCCTGCCTTGGTTCGATTTGGTCTTTGCCATCGTCGCGCTCTCACCATGGCCGTGAACCCTTCGCCTGTCTTCCACATGAAGCGGCGTGTCGATGGACGCACCATGCTCGTTGACGAGATCGTCCGACCCGCCGTGGTGGGTTCCTTGGTCATCGTCAACGTATCGGCCTCGGTCACCCGGGGCGAATTTCCCACCAAAGACCCGATTGCACGTGCCCACGGACCGACACCGAGCGATTGTGCTCACCTCGTTGCGCTCGTCTGATGCGGGCCACCGACGATGACACTGCGTCATCCACGTCTTCCGTGCGATGACAGCGGCAACGGACTGCCCTTCGACTCGTGTCCGCGAGGACGGCGGAATCGACGGAATCGACGGCTGAACACAGCCGGGCCGCCCCTGCGGCAGACGTATGCCTCGACTACGGGCCGGCGCCGTCGTGCTCCGGATGCGCAGCCAACCACGCCTCCGCGCGGTCGAGCCACTTCACCACCTCCTCGTGCGCCTCACCGCGCCCCCCCTTTTCGGCCACCCGCTCGACCAGGGCGTTGCGGGCCTCGACGATCAACGCCCGAGAGCGGGCCAGATCGGAGTTACCCAGCGCCTCGGCCAGGCGCACCTGATCCCGAGCCATCGACATCGGAGAGTCGCCGCTGCGCACCCGGAACCCGAGCGAGCGCTCGAACAGTGGCGTGGCCACATCGAAGTGGCCCAGCGCCATCTCGCTGCGCGCCAGATGACTCACCCAACCGGTCAACCGCACGTCGTCGGGGTCGAGCTCGCGCTCACGGGACTGCAGACCCCGTCGAAACATCGCGGCGGCCTCCTCGTGAGCCCCGGTGTCCTCGAGCATCTTGGCCAGGTTGAACACCACCCGCATGGTGGCCACATGGTCGGGCCCAAAGGCGCGCTCGAACACCTCGAAGGCCCGACGCTGCAGCGGCATGGCGTCTTGAAACCGGCCCTGTCGCGCGAGGCAATTGCCCAGGTTGGTGAGGGCGGTGCCCACCAACGGATGCTGTGAGCCGAGGTTTTGCTCGGCGTTGGCCAGCGCATCGCGCAGATAGCCCTCGGCCTCGGCGTGGTACTTGGAGTCGGTCCCCAGCGAGATGCCGATGTTGAGCAGCGAACGACTGATGTCGGGGTGATCGCTGCCCAGCAAGCCCACGCGGAGCAGGTGGCTGCTGCGGTGGAACTCGAGCGCCTTGTCCATGTCACCCGCGAGCCGAGCCGCCACGCCCAGGTTGTTGTCGAGATCGGCAAACAGCAGCGGATCGGCGTCGATATACACCAGCACGTCACGCGCCTGCCGCCCCTTGTCCTTGGCCTCTTCGTAGCGACTGCGGTCCTGACCGATGACGTAGATCAGCACCACCAGGCTCTCGCCGCGCGTGGCCGGATCGCCATGGCGCTCGGCCAATGCGATGGCCTCCTTGAGGTCCGCCTCGGCCTTGTCGAGCTGGTCCATGCGCTCATAGCTCGACCCTCGGATCAGCATGCCGCGGGCCTCCAGCGGGCCCGCCCCGGCGGCCTGGGCCTCTTCGATCACCTCGGTGGCCAGCTCGCTCGCGCGCTCGTAGTTGCCCAGCACCCGCAGCGCGTTGGACTTGGCCAGCCGGGCGTGTGCCGCCGCGAGCTTTCGGCCGAGGGCCGGATCTCCAGCATCGTCGTAGACCATCAACCGTCGCGGGTCCGCGCACGCACTGAGGCCGTTGGTGAGACTGGTCGTGGCCTTGACCGCTGCCTCGGCGAGACCAGGATCGGACTCCCCGAGAGCTTCCACCAGGGCATCTACCTCATTGAGCCGCTGGTCGAGACAGTTTTGTTTGCGCAGATGCTCGGTGTCCCCCTCTTTGGCGACCAACCCGGCGCCACAGGTGTCCTTCGCCATCCCGACCCACTGCTGCGCATACTCGTCGAGCAGCCGCACCGAGGTCGCGGCCACACGTGGCGCGTAGTCCAGGCCGGTTCCTTCGATGGCACCCACGATCGAGGCACGCGCCTGGTCATCCCACACCCCGTCGAGCCTGCGCTCCAGGCCCGTGCAGGCATCGCTGGCGTCGGTGCCCCGGGTCGCAGCGAAGGTCGCCACGCTCGCCAGCGTGCCTACGCCCAGCACCATGCCTCCCCACCGCCACTTGCGAAGCGGATCACGACGCAGCTCGGTGAGCAGCGCTTCCATCGAGGGGTATCGATCGGCGGGCTTGACCGACATCCCGCGTCGCAACGCCGTGAGCAGGCGCTTGGGCACACGCGCCTCGCCGGGCGTCTCGCGAACGTTGCCCTCCACCACATTGGTCGACAGCTCCGACAGCGACGAGCCCACGAACGGCCGCACGCCGTACAGCCCCTCGTACAGCGCGACACAAAACGAGAACTGATCGGACTGGGCATTGGCGGGATAGCCCATGTACTGCTCGGGCGACATATATGCGGGCGTGCCCATCACCGCGCCCGTCCGCGTGAGCGGGGTGTTGAGCGTGTCGAGCTCGGGCCGCTCCCGCAGCGGGATCCCCATCGAAGCGGTCGGCTCGTCATCGGTCAGTGAGCGAGCCAGGCCGAAGTCGAGCACCCGCACCCGACCATCGTGGCCGAGCAACACGTTGTCGGGCTTGAAGTCACGGTGGGCCAGCTCGGCACGGTGCGCCGCCGCCAAGCCCGAGCCCGCCTTGAGGAACACGTCGAGCACCGCACGCCAGCGCCGCCTGGAGTCCGCCAGCCACTGCCCCAGCGTCAGGCCATCGATGTACTCCATCGCCACGAACACGCGGTCGTCGACCATGCCCACCTCGTGCACGACGATGACGTTGGGATCCGAGAGCCTGGCCATCGCCTGGGCCTCACGAAGCAGCCGGGCATGGGCGTCGCGCTGGGCCATGCCCTCGCGCACATCGGCGCGCAGCAGCTTGATCGCCACCTTCCTGTCGAGCTCGGGATCGTAGGCGCTGTAGACCACCCCCATGCCGCCACGGCCCAGACGGTCGAGCACGCGAAACCGACCGATCCGCCCCGCGAGCTCGGGCTCCTCGCCGTCCACTCGCCGTGCTCCACCCGAAGGGTGGGTGTCGAGCCCGCCTATCACCCCCGACTGCGACGCATGGTTGCGCTGGACATCGTCATCGTCGCCAGGCGGCGACGAGTCGTCGCCGAACATCCGGGCCCGCAGCGCCGCCCGGATGCGGTCGGCCCCAACCACGCCCGGGGTGGGGCTCAGCTGTGACTCCGAGGGATCGACCTCCGGCTCGGCATCGTCGTCACCGAACATCCGCGCCCGCAGAGCCGATCGGATGCGGTCGGCTCCCGCCACCCCTGGCGCCGGGCCGAGCTGGGCTGCCTGCTCCTGCGCGCCATCGACCGACGACGCCGCTTCAGCGCTGGCGCCGCGGGGGGGCGTGGGGTCGGACGCATCGCCCGGCTTGCGCGGGTCGGCCATCGATTGGCGATCATCATGCCGCAGGTCCCCTGCCCTGCAAATTCACCGTCGTTCGGGCCGTGGGTCCACCAATAGCGGGGTGCACGAGGGACTCGGTGGCCCCGCGGTGCTGGGACCACGGTGGTGGTACCCTGGGCGCGTGGGTACCGACCTCGAGCTGCTCGAGGCCTGGAAGACGGGCGACCGCAAGGCAGGCAGCGAGCTGTTCGAACGGCATTTCGACAGCATTTGCCGATTCTTCGCCAACAAGGTGCAGGCCGACGTCGACGATCTGGTGCAGCGCACCTTCATCGCGTGCGTCGAGGGCAAGGAGCGCTTCCGCGGGCAGTCGAGCTTCCGCACCTACCTGTTCGGCGTCGCCCACAACGTGCTGCGCTCGCACCTGCGCAAGCGTCGACGTGAAGGGGAACGGTTCGACTTCGGGGTCACCTCCGTGTTCGACATGGGGCTTTCGCCCACCACCCTCATCGCCCAGCGCAAGGAGCAGCTGCTCATCCTTCAGGCCTTGCGTCGGATCCCACTCGATCACCAGATCGTGCTCGAGCTCTATTACTGGGAAGCGATGACGGCCAAGGATCTCGCCGAGGTCCTCGAGATCCCCGAGGGCACGGTGCGTGGCCGTATCCGCCGCGCCAAGCAGCTGCTCGAAGAGCAGCTCACCGAGCTGGCGGAGACCGACGACCTCCACAGCACCGTGAGCAACCTCGACAGCTGGGCCCGGTCGCTGCGAGCCAAGGTCTTGCAGAGCCAGAGCGACGGCTAGGGACACCGCGCCCGCTCACACGGCGCCTCCCACCTCCTCCCACGAGTCCCTTCCATCGTGACCGGTGGTCGTCGTCGCGCGCGCCACGAGCCGCCGCTCCACGCGTAACGTTGGGGCCGGTTCGCACGTCGAGTTGTCACGAGGCCAACGACCATGACCGAGCGATTCGACACCATCATCATCGGGGCCGGCAATGCCGGGCAAGGAGCTGCGGGCGTGCTCGTCGAGCGTGGCCAGCGGGTTGCGGTGGTCGAGGATCGAGATGTCGGGGGGACCTGTCCCAACCGTGGCTGCGTACCGAAGAAGATCCTCGTCGCCGCCAGCGAGACCCTCGATCTGATTCGCCGGGCCCGTGGCCACCACATCGAGGTGTCCGAGCCTCGCCTCGACTGGGCCGCCCTGATCGAGCGCAAGCGGGGGCTCATTGGTGGGCTTCCGGCCGCCATGTCGGCGAGCCTCGAAAAGCGCGGCATCGAGCTCATCCGCGGCGCAGCACAGTTCGTCGACCGTGATGCCATCGAGGTGGACGGTCAGCGGTATGGCGCCGATCAGTTCGTCATCGCCACGGGCTCCACCCCGCGACCGCTGCAGATGCGCGGAGCCTCGCTGCTGTCGAGCAGCGCCCAGTTCCTCGAGATGGAGCAGCCTCCTCGTCGCGCAGTGTTCGTGGGCGGTGGGGTCATCGCCTTCGAGTTTGCCCACGTCCTCGCCCGCGTCGGAACCCACGTCACCATCCTCGAGATGGCGCCGCAACCCCTGGGACGGATGGACGTCGATGCCGTTAGCCGTCTGGTGACGTTCTCCAAGGACGTGCTCGGGATCGACATTCGGACCGGGGTCACCGTCGAAGCGATCGAGTCCACCGACCATGGGCTGGAGGTTCGTTTCGAAGACGCCGACGGGACCCACACGATCCTGGCTGACCGCGCGTTCCATGGCTCGGGCCGGGTGCCCAACGTCGCGCAGCTCCAGCTCGACAAGGCGGGGGCCCCCTTGCGTGACGGCCGGCTGCACCTCGACGGCCTGCGCAGCGCCCAAAACCCCGCCCTGTGGTTCGCGGGAGACGTCCTCACCACGCCCCAGCTCTCACCCGTGGCCACCCTCGAGGGCCGCACCGTGGGACGGCTCATCGCAGGCGAGGACGTACCGATGCCGAGCTACCGGGCCTTGCCCTCGGCGCTGTACACCACGCCCACCCTCGCCAGCGTGGGGCTCACCCAGGCCCAGGCCGACCGCGAGGGCCGAACGCTGCGTATCACCAGCACCGACATGCACCAGTGGCTGGGCGCCAAGAGCTACGTCGAAGACGTTGCCTACGGCAAGATCCTCATCGACGACACCACCGATCGCATCGTGGGTGCGCACCTGTTGGGCCACGGAGCGAGCGAGTCCATCCACGTGCTCGCGCTGGCCATGGAGCACGGCATCCCCGCCTCCGCTCTCAAGAGCCAGCTGTACGCGTACCCGACCTTCACCAACGATCTGCGGTTCCTGCTGTAGCGTGCACGGCCGATTGTCCCCTCGGCCGCGAAAAACCAGCTCGAGTGCAATCGATCCATCCCCCGTGATCACTGCGTGGGTGCTCCCCTGGCCCCCAAACGGCAGTGGGTCACGGTGGAGCAGAAATGGGATCTGGATCGATGAGACTACCGATTTGTGCCATCGCGTTGGGAATGAGCCTGCTGGTCGGGTGCTCGGGCGAAGATGTCCGCGACGGCCTCGAGACCGACGATGATCGAGAGCAGTCCGACGCGGTGTCGGACAAGCTCGTGTTTCCGGTCTTCGACCGGACCGGCGTCGCCGAGATGACCGTTCCGTTCGACTTCAAGACGTTTTGCGTCGACCAAAACTACTTCAACCCGGTTGGCGTCGCGGGCACGATGACGCTGCGCTACACGACGACGAGGCTCGGGCAGGCCCAGTGGGTTCAGCTGCAGGGGCTCGACATCGGCAACATGGAGCGTGGCCCCGCCGGCATCTCCTCACCCAAGGTCCTGCGGGTGCAGCTCGAGTCGACCAACGGGCTCGCGTGGGAACGCAACGTCAATCAGGGCGCCAACACCAGCGTCTCGCTCGTCGATTCCCCGCAGATTCCGTGGAACCCGGTCAACCTGGCGGTCCTCGACGTGGTCATCGACAGTGGCTCGGATCACACGCCGACGTTCTGCCAGGCCCGAGTGAGCTTCGAGCTCGAGCCGCCCGATCGCTCCGTGGAGCAGGTCGTGGTCGACAGCGGGGGCATCGACGTGCGTACCCTGCCCGTCATCGACGTGGTCGACGGCATCCAGTACGGCCAGGCCACGCCGTGGCGGCAGACCATTCCCTCGCCCATTGCCACCAACCGGATCGCTGGCTTCACCTCCGTGCTGACCGACGGGACCCTTGGCGAGACCCTGTTCGAGTGGATCCCGGACACGCACGGCGTGGTGTGGGAGCGGCTGAGCACGCTGTCGACCAATGTCAGCACTCGCTGGGCATTGACCGGGCGCTTCAACGACATTCCCGGGGGACTGTCGGGGGTTACGGCAATCAGCTCGTCACGGTTTGGCACGGAGCTGGCGGTCGCGGTGTGGAAGGGGCAGATCGGCTACCGACGTACCTACCCCACCGACACGGGGCAGCCCGATGGCGTGCGCTGGAACCAACCCTCGGCGTGGAGCGTGCTCAACGCCACGGGGCTCCCGACCGGCGGTGATCCGCATGCGGGCGGTGGTCTCATCACCCAGCAAGGCGTGATCATCGACGCATCGCCCTTCACGTGGGACTCGAACACCTGCGGGCAGATCACCGCCCATGGCACCTACCTGCAGGCGTGGTGGCGGAGCGGCGACAGTGGTCAGCGGGGGTACCGACGGATCGTGCCCGTCAACGGTTCGGGTGATCCGCTGTTCTCCTGTGCGGGCGACGTCACCTTCATGGGCGGTGGCCCCGGCGGGCTGCGCGGGCAGTCGATGCACCCGCTCGATACCTTCTAGACACCGCGGGCTCGGGATCGGGGAGACGGCCGGGAACGCGCCCCGGCCGTCTGCGTCACCCCGGAACCACGCGGCGGTCTCGGCCCTCGGCCCGCGCTCGGGCCACTGCGCTGGCGCATCGGAAGCCATGGGCGATCGCACGCATGTCGCGGCAGACCTTGAGCAACGACCCGCACCCGTGGTCAACTCACCGCACCTTGGCTTCGTGTTCGAGACGCTCGACGGTCCACCGCATCGGATCTGCCATCGTAGCGTCGGGGGTGAGCGCCCTGGTCGGACTCGCCAGCCCGACCCCGGCGATGGCGATGGGCCCAGCCAAGGCTCCCGCGGCCAAGGCGTCCGCCAAGGGCGATGCCCCGGGGCCGAAGCAGGCGAGTACGCCCGCCGCCCCGACGCCGGAGCCCTCGCCTTCGAAGCCCGCCATCGAGCCGATCTTGCCGCTGAAGGTTCGCGGCAAGCTGGCCAAGTCGTCACGCAGGACGCTGGCGGGACGATTCGAGAAGGCCACCGCGGCCGCGTCGGTCGAGCCCGGCTTGTACCGCGCACGCCTGGCCGTGAGGCGAACGGGCAAGCGCGACTACGCGGTCACCGTCACGGTCATCGACGCCGACGACAAGACGGCCGCCGAGGCCTCGGACGACTGCAAGGGGTGCGACCTGGCCAAGGTCGGCGACACCATCGACGGCCTCGTGGGCAAGGCCGCCAGCACCCTGGCCCCCGCTCCCGCGACCGGGCCCGGCTCTGTGAAGGTCACCACCGTGCCTCTGGGCGCCGTGGTGAAGGTGGATGGCACCGATCGCGGGATCACACCGCAGACCATCGAGCTACCACCCGGCTCGCATGCGGTCGTGATCACCAAGCCCGGGTTTGCGGAGCACACCGCCACCATCGAGATCGAGCCCGAGGGCGAGCAAGCGATCGACGTCCAGCTCACTGCCCTGTCCGGCGCAGCCGCATCGTCCTCGGGCCCCAAGGCGGGGCGCGCATGGACGATCAGCGGCGCGGTGATCTTGGGCCTGGGCGTCGCCGGCGTCGCCACGGGAGTTGCGCTGATCCTCGTCGACGAAGAGCCCACGCCGTTCAAGTGCAGCGACGATCAGATCGACTTCCGCGGCGTGTGCCGCCACCGCTACGACACCTTGTTGGGCGGGGCACTCGGAGTCGCGGCTGGCGGTATCGCCATCGGCGGAGGCATCGCGCTGATGGTCCAGGGCCGTCGCGTCACCGTGCGCGCCCGGGCCAATGGCGAGCAGGCCTCGTTCCGCGTCGGCATGCAGTTTTGACGGGCCGCCGCTATCGCGGCGCGATCACTCGACCACCAGAAACTCGGCGTCGTCGATGAACAGCCCCTCGCCCATGTTGTTGGCGGGGTCGATGTCACAGCCAAACCGAAACCTGAACCGGACCATCTGGCCCGGCATCGCATCGGTGATGGTGACGAAATCATCGTGCCAGGTCCGGTCGTTGCCCGACAGCATCCCTTGCGACAGCGAGAACGGCGAGCCCACGACGAGCTGGTCCAGCACGAACGGATAGCCGCCGTCGGGGATGAGCTCGAACCACTCGCCATCGTCGATCTGCCCCTCGACCACCGCGCCATCGGTGGCCGTCATCGCCGACAGCGCGGGCAGGTCGCTGAAGTAGGAAAACCGCAGGTAGCTGGTCCTCCCCGCCTCGAAATCGGGGGTGATCAACGAGGCCTCGCACAGCGACGGGTAGGTGGTGCCGTCACCGAACCTCCAGGACATCTCGCTGTCGTGGCCACGGTCGGAGGTACGGAGCCACTCGCCGGGCTGGGCCCCGGGGGCGCTGAGCTGATCGGCGGGTGACCGGGCCTCCTCGACATCGTCGGCCCACATCGACACCGCATGGTCCGGGTCGAGTTCCGAGCAGCCACCGACCGACAGCACGAGCATCAAAGCGGCACCACGCATCGGGCACAGTCTACCAGGCTTCGCTCGGCGCTCCCTCGCCCGCGCGCCCCCGACCACGGCCCGGCGCAAATGGTGCGCTGGGCCACGACGGCGGCTGCGCGCTCACGCCCGCGTCTTGCCGGCCGCCAACGCGCGCTGGGCCTGCAGCTTGGCTTGGTATCGGCCCTGGATCACGTCGACCAGCACCAGCACCACAATCGAGAAGTAGAAGGTGCTCTTGGACATCGCCTCGATCGCGTAGCCGAACAGCTTCATGTGAGCCTCTTCGCCACCTTCGCCCAGCAGCACCACCCCCACGATGAGCAGGATGAACAGCCCCAGCACCTCGTACTTGCGGTTGCGCTGCAGGAACTCCGAGACGCGATCGGCCAGCAGCAGCATCGCGAGCCCCGAGCCCACGATCGCCAGCGCCAGCACCGGGAAGACCTCGGTGATCGCCAACGCCGACAAGATGGAGTCGAACGAGAACACCAGGTTCATCAGCACCAGCATGGCGATCACCTGGGCCGCAGTCTTGGGCTCCTTGGCCTCGACGTCGTGCGACAGGTCTTCGATCGCCATCATGTGGCCGATCTCCTTGACCGCCGTGTACATGATGAAGGCCCCGCCGAGCAGGAACACGATCACCGAGAAGTTGAACTTCCCCTCGATGACCCCGCCGGGCTCCAGGGTGAACAGCGGCTCGGTGAACGTCTCGAGCAAGTTCACCATCAAGAACAGCAACACGATCCGAAGACCGATCGCGATGAGGATGGCGTTGCGACGCACCGACTGCTGCTGCTCCGCCGGAGCCCGCTTGGACTCGATGGAGATGTACAGCAGGTTGTCGAAGCCGAGCACGGCCTGCAGGAACAACAGGACGCCGAGGTTGGCGAAATTCTCGAAGGTGAACAGGTCGGCCATGCGGCACCCCTTGGCGGAAGCTGGGCCGACTATTACGTCAACTGCGATCGGGCGCAAACCGGCCCGTCATAGGACTCAGCGCTTGGGCGGTAGGGCCTTGGCCTTGGCCTCCGCGCGGAGCCTCTTGCGGTCGGCCTTGCGGCGTCTACGAGCAGCCCAGCCGCTCTCGCCGGGGTAACGCTCCACGATTTCCACGCTGCCGAACATCACGAAGCCGGTCACGCGGATCACCGTGCTGTCGGGGTCGGGCGCAACGGTGCTTTCCTGCTGCTCGGTCGAGCCGAACACGGCGGAGCACTCCAGCCGAACCCGGGTACCCGGCGGGACGACCAGCTCCACGCCGCTGAACATCCCCAGCACGTTGATCTCGATCTCTCCGGGGGGCAGCCGGACGTCCCGAAGGTCGATCTCGGTGCCGCCGAAGATCGAGAAGATGCGGTTTTGGCGGGCGGGGACCCAGCCGCCACCACGACGTGAGCCGGAGAAGATCGCCACGGTCGAGGACTTCTCCGGGACGTCGATGACAGCCGGAGGACCCGAGACGCCACCATCGATGACCTGGGGCTCGACGGCCGCGGGCACCAACGCAACGGGCTCGGGCACCGGGCCAGGTCGGCAATCAGCGCAGCCACTGTCCCGAGATCGGTCGCATCCTCTAGATCTTCGAGTCGATGGTCGAGCTCGTCGGCGTCGATGAGGTCATCGGCATAGGCCGAGGTCATCTGGTCCCGTGCCTGCTCGCGGGCATCCCGCAGTGCAGGGAGCGAGACCACGGCGGGGATCGGCTCTGCGCCCGCGATGTCTTCGAGCAACGCCACGAAGGCCGCCACGTCGGTGTGACGCTCGTCTTGGGCCAGCTGCATGCCCTGGCGTAGCAGCGGCCACACGGCGTCGGGAACATCGGTGCTCTCGGGTGGCGAGGCCGGCGGACGGGTGAGCACCGCGGCGGCCACATCGGCGAACACTTCGCCGGGAAACGGGCGCTGGTCGTAGGCCAGCTCGTAGGCGGTGACGCACAGCGCGAACTGATCGGCGGCGGGCCCGACGGGCTTGCCCCGCAGCTGCTCGGGCGCCATGTATCGAGGCGTCCCGGCGATCGAGCCCAGCATCGTCTCGGTGGTGTCTTGCTGCCGCAGCGCGGTGCGAGGGCCCAGCTTCGCCAGCCCAAAGTCGAGCACGCGCACCCGACCGTCGTTGCCGACGATCACGTTGTCGGGCTTGAAGTCACGATGAACCACGCCCACTGCATGCGCGGCGACCAACCCTCGGGCGGCCTGCAGAAGCATGTCGCACCGGGCCTTCCACGAACGAGACGCCTGCTCATGCCACTGTCGCAGGTTGACGCCCTCGACGAACTCCATCGCCACATACACATCGCCGTCGTGGGTGCCCACGTCGTAGACGGCCGCGATGTGCGGGTGCGAGAGCCGAGCCATCGACCGGGCTTCTCGCAGCAGACGGCGCGGATCACCATCGCCTCCGGGTCGGAGCACCTTGACCGCGACCGGGCGGTCGAGTTGATCATCATGGGCCAGGTAGACCAGGCCCATGCCCCCCTCTCCGATCCGGTGCACCAAGCGATACCGACCGATCCGCTCGGGGTCTTCGCGATCCAGCGGGCGCGCTCCAGACGAGGACGAACCGGTGTCCGTGGACTCCTCGTTGGGCTGCGTCTGCGCCAGTGGATCGGTCGTCGTCGCGGGCGAAGGCGCATCGCCGGGGGAGGTGCGCTCCGTCATCGCGCGGCGAGCATGCCCGGGGGCGCGATCGGGCGCAACCTTCCGCCCAAAGCTGCTAGAAACGACAGCATGCCCGCCGCCTTGGACGCCGCTCGTGAACGCCTGATCGTCGCTTTGGACGTGCCCTCCGCCGATCAGGCGATGGCGCTGGCGGGGCGCCTCGCGGGCCACGTGGGCATGCTGAAGATCGGGCTGCAGCTGTTCGTGGCCGAAGGACCCAGTGTCGTGCGGCGCATTCGTGAGGCACACCCCGAGCTGGAGATCTTCCTCGACCTCAAGCTCCACGACATCCCCAACACCATGCGCGGAGCCATCGGCAGCGCACGGGGCCTGGGGGTTCGGTTCCTCACCGTCCACGCTGGCAGCGGCGTGGAGCACCTGCGGGCCTGCGTGGAGGAAGCCGGGGACGACCTGGGAATCCTCGCCGTCACCGTTCTCACCAGCCAAGACGCCGCCGCGTGCGAGCAGGCGGGGCACACTCGATCGCCCGCCGAGTTGGTGGTGATGCGGGCGGGCTGCGCTCGCGAGTCGGGCTGCACTGGCATCGTGTGCAGCGGCCAAGAACTCCAGGGCGTCGTCGACGCCACGCCGGGGTTGTTTCGGGTCGTCCCGGGCATTCGACCCGCGGGCAGTGACGTCGGCGATCAAAAGCGGGTGATGACACCCGCCCAAGCGATCGGTGATGGGGCCACCCATCTGGTCGTGGGCCGACCCATCCGCAACGCCGACGATCCGGCCGCAGCGGCCGATGCCATCGTGGCCCAGATCGCGTCCGCGCTGTAGCCAACGCCGCCGAACCCCCGATCGACGCTCGTGTCGCTCGTGCACGGGTCGGCTCGAGCGCGACGCCGATGCGCTCTTGCGACCGCGCCGGGACATCGAGTTCCGCGCACCGCGGCGATCGAGCGTCACCCGACGATGAGCCCCAGCGAGCGCCGAGCGGCTGCGGGTACGCCCCAGGGCTCGCGACCCGATTCCGGGGTTTTTCCACATCGCGGGTAATGCCGAGCCGACGAGCGGCATGATCCACTTGCGTGAACGGAAGCGGACTGAGCGTGGGGCCCAGCACCCCCCTGGACCACCCCGGAGACCAGCCGGAGGCTGACGACAGTGCGACCGTTCGTGCCGACACGGGGGCGGCCCAGCCCAGCACTCGGAACACCGATGCACAGCTGATGGCCCGAGCGGCCGCAGGCGACGATGCAGCGTTCTCCTCCCTGTATGGGGCGCACCGTCGCCGGGTCTTTCGCCTCGCGTTCGCAATGGTGCTCGACCGCGAGGAGGCCCGCGAGATCGTTCAGGACGTATTCGTCGCCCTGCACCGGGTCGCGCCCACGTGGCGCCCAGATGCGCGGGTCGGGACCTGGCTGCAGCGCACCACCTTTCGCGTCGCGTCGGGCTGGCGACGCAAGCTTCGACGGTGGTCGACCGCAGTGCACACCGTTCCCCCCTCGGCCAGCCCCGAGGCAGCCACGGATGCCGCCGGGCAATGGGCCATCGCCGTGGAGGCTCTCGCCACTCTGCCCGCACGCCAGCGCGGCGTGGTGGAGCTGCACCTGCGCGAGTCGATGAGTCCCAAACAGATCGCGGCCGCGCTGGGCATCACCAGCAACGCCGCCCGCGTGTCGCTGCACAAGGGGCTGGCTCGCCTGCGGGCAACGATGGAGGCGCGCGGCGCCGGGAGACGACCATGAACGATCACACGCGCCGAGTGTTGAACGAGGCCCTCGACGGAGCGGTTCCCACCAGCAGCGAGGCCGCAGCCGATCTCGAGGTGATCGCGTCGCGAACCCGACAGCCGCGGCGCTCTCACGCCGCGCTCGTCGTGGCCGTGGCTGCCGCGAGCATGCTCGCGCTCACGCTCTCACGAGGCTCACCCCCACCTGTGCCCGCAGCCGACGACCTGTCCCCCTGGATGGTCGTGCAGGTCAGCGTCGACGACCGACGCACCGATCTACGCGTACGCGTCCGTCACCCCTCCTCCCCGACCACGAACCGAGTTTCACCATGAAGACCATCCTGACCGCCGTTGCCCTGTTTGCCTTCGCCGCGCCGGGTACCTCCGACGACCCCCTGGCGGCACTGCCCACCACCCCCATCGACATCGAGGTTCGGGACGCTCCGGCTGACGACATCTACGCGTTGATGGCGGAGGTGACGGGGACGACCTTCGACGTCGAGCCCTGTCGCCCCCAGACCCTGTCGCTCAAGCTCGAGGCCGCGCCGCCCGCCGTGCTGCTGCGCGTGATGGGCTCGCGTCTGGGCCGGAGCTACTCGTGGACGGCCGATCATCTGGTCGTGCACTGCGAGCCCGAGACCGAACCGGAGCCCGAGCTCGACATCTCCATCGACGACGCACCCGCTGACCGTGCCCTGCAGCTCATCGCCGACATCGCCGAGCAACCCCTGCAGATCGAGGGCTGCACCGACGAACGTGTCGATCTGACCGCCACCCATGTCCCCGCCGGGGCTGCCCTCGAAGCGATGTTCGTGCAGCTCGGAGCAACCGTGCAGTACATCGACGGCGTCGCTCATGTGAGGTGTTGACCCGCGACCGAGCCGACCTGGACGCGCGGGAGCCTACCGCCATTCCCAGCGGCCACGCGCGGACCCGCACTGACCACCCAGGCCCGGGCCGGGACGTGAATCGCTCCAAGTTTCGGCTATGATGACGCGAAGCGGGTCATCATCTATGTGCGGAATCGTTGGGTACACCGGTCATCTTCAAGCGGCACCTCTATTGCTGGAGGGGCTCCGGCGTCTCGAGTATCGCGGATACGACTCCGCCGGGGTCGCCATCCACGACGGCAAGTCCACTCGCATCGTGCGAGCCGAGGGCAAGCTGGCGCGACTCATCAACCTGCTCGAGACCGAGCCGGTCGAGGGCGCCTGCGGCATCGGCCACACCCGCTGGGCCACCCACGGTCGGCCTTCGGAGCACAACGCCCACCCGCATCGGCAGGGCAAGGTCAGCATCGTGCACAACGGCATCATCGAAAATCACCTCGAGCTACGCTCGCGGTTGATCGATGCCGGGCTGGAGTTCTCCAGCGATACCGATAGCGAGATCTTCGCCCACCTCATCGGCCAGCAGATCGAGCGCAGCGACGGCGACCTGCGGGTAGCCGTGGGACGCGCGCTCGAGGGCGTGCGAGGCACCTGGGCCGTGTGTGTCGTGCACGACGACCACCCCGGCGAGATCGTCGCCGCCCGCAACAATGCCCCGCTGCTGCTCGGCCTGGGCGAGCAGACCGAGGGCGGCGAGGACGGCGAGAACTTCATCGCCTCCGACGCCGCGGCGATGCTCAGCCACACCCGGCGCGTGGTCGACCTCGACGACGGCGACATTGCCCGCGTGACGCGGCGCAGCGTCGAGGTGTTCGATTCCACCGGTGAGCCCGTGGAGCGGCCCGAGCGCTACATCGACTGGAGCCCGGTGGCAGCCGAGAAGCAGGGCTACCGCCACTTCATGCTCAAGGAGATTCACGAGCAGCCCCAGGTCATCAGCGACACGGTGGCCGGCCGCATCCAGATGGGCGAGGCCGACGTCAACTTCGACGGGCTGAGCATCGATGTCAGTGCGCTGCGCCGCATCACCATCTTGGCCTGCGGAACCTCCTGGCACGCCGGCCTGGCCGGCAAGTACATGATCGAGCAGCTGGCCCGGATCCCGGTCGAGGTCGACCTGGCCTCCGAGTTCCGCTACCGCGATCCGATCGTCCATCCCGATGATCTCGTCATCGCCATCTCGCAGTCGGGAGAGACCGCCGACACCCTCGCCGCGCTGGTCGAGGCCGGCCGGCTCGGCGCGCGCACCATGGCGGTCT
>JAHZJA010000642.1 GCA_022601155.1 Deltaproteobacteria bacterium
AGCTGCCCCAGCAGACTCGGCTCCTGCGCGGCAACGGGATCGGCACCCGCCGCCGCTCCCTGGCTACCCGCCGCCGCGGCAACGGTCGCCACCGGCTGGGGGTTGAGCGAGGGTCGCTCTTCGCTCATCGGCGCGCCCCGAAACGACCGCTGACCGTCAGTCCAGCCAGGCCCCGCCCCGTCCACGGAGCGACAGCCAGCCGGGCTCGGCTTCGCTTGCGACGCCACGTGCCCAGGCGCACCGCCCCCGGAATGATGAACGCCACACCTGCACCCATCGTGATGCCGCCCGCGATGATGAACGCCTGGCGCCCGGCGAGGTTGGGCAGCGCTGCCCCCGGGACGAGCAGGCCGGCCCCGGCCACGAACAACGAAGCGCCCACGGTGACGAGCGCAACCCCGACCCGGTCGACGCCGAAGATCGCCGCCTCGGAGGGACAGTCACGCTTAGGCTTGTCGGGCGGGGGATCTTTGGGATCGGGCGGCGCGGGTCCGTCCTTGGGCATCTCGGCGCGCACCTCGGCGAGCTTGTCCTCGGCCCACTTGCGGTCGACCACGTTGCACCCTTCGGTGGCGCCGAACTCGAGCCGCTCGAGGTAGCGCTCGAGGTATCGCTCCGCCTCTTCGAGCATCGCCACCTGACGATCGATCCGCCACGCCTTGAGGTACGACGTCACCGCGCGATCGGCCGCGAACTTGCCGCTGCCCGCAACCTGATTGGCCAGGTCCATCGCGTCGTACGCCGCGACGAAGCTCCGCGCCGCGCCCTCGTCGTCGCCCGCCTCGACGTAGCCGTCTGCCTTCACCAACAACGGTCGGTGCGCCTCGGACTTCGCCGGTGGACACGCCAGCACCGCGTGAACCTCCGTGACAGGCGCTGCGGAAGTCGTCTCCGCCGAAAAGAACCCCAGCACCCCCGCGATCATCGCCGCTTGCACAGAAGCGACTTTAGCCAACCGCTTCGGCTGCGGGCAACACGCTCGACCCCGAGAAATCGATGCGCGGTGTGGGTTGCGGTGTGTTGGCCGTGGAACCGCCCTCTGCCCCAGGATCGAGCAGCGGGTCGGGCGCGGTCCCTGCGTGCCTACGGGGTGGTCTTGGGGGCCGGCTGGGCAGACCGAAGCCGCTGGAGACCGAGACGGACCAGCAGCCACGCCAGCGCCCAGCCTTCGAGGGCCAGCACCATCGCGTAGGGATCGTACGGGGTCCGCAGGCGAATGGTCCCGAAGAAGATCGCCGCGACGGTCATCGAGGTCACCAGCTGCCACGCGCAAAAACCGAGGCCGGGGCGGCGTCGCACCCAGACCACGGCCGCCAGCAACCCCAGCAACGAAGGGATCCAGATGAAGCCGAGGTAGAAATACTTGTACGCGTCGGCAGGCGGGCGAAAGTACTTGGCCCCGCGGCTCTGCTCGGGCCACTGATGCCCGATGGCCCACAGCAGCGTCATGTTGACCATGCTGTAGCGCGTCTGCTCGAGCCACCCGGTGCGGCGGTAGCACTCCTCGCGCAGCTCACGGTGCACGGCCGCGTCGCCGATGTAGCCCACCATGCGGAGGGTCTCGCTGTTCATCGCGGGCCGCAGCGCCAGTGGATGGTCGGGTCGCACGCTCCGGGCGAGCACGCGAAAGCCGGGCAGGCTCACCCTTCGACCGTTGCGGGTGTTGCCCCTGCGCTGGCTCGCTCGCAGCTGTCGCGGGGTGTGAAACGCCTGGGTGACGATGTTGTGGCAGCGCCCCGCGGTGAGGTTCATGTTGGCGTTCTCGGCCACGCCCAGCCCTTGGTCCGTGTGGTAGTCGAACCGCCACAGCGAGAACGCGAGCATGGCCAGCAGCGGCGCCGCCACCAGCCCCAGCTGTCGCAGACGGACATGTGGGAGACGGCGGCGGTTGATGAGCCACGTGCCCAGCACGAGCACGAAGAACAAGGCCGACTGTGGCCGCACCGCGAACGCAGCGGCCGACGCGAGTCCGGCCAAAAGCGGCCGCTTGCCTTGTTGCAGCACCATCACCAGCCACAGCGTCGACCACAGCTGAAAGCACAGAAACGGCGCCTCCGACAGGAAGTACCCGCTGTTGGAGAGGTTCGGGTACCACAGCAGCAGCAGCACCCCAACGACCGGAGGCATCCACCTTCGGCTGCTCACACGACACGCCAGCAAGTACCCACCCGGCACCGCCAGCGCGGCCAGCAGTCCCCACAGTACCGCGGCGGCCACCAGCGCGCCCTTGCCAAACAGCTTCAGCGGCAGCGCCAACACATAGTGGGTTCCCCAGGCCTGCCACGCCAGCGTGCGATGGGGGTGGATGCCGTGCTCCACCAGGTCCTGCGCCCGGTGGACGTACTTCTTCATGTCGCTGAAGACGTAGTCGCCGTTGGGATGGAGCCACAGCACCCACAACAACCGAGTCACGATCGCCAGCACGACCAGCGCCAGCAGCAGGCGACGGTTGGGCGTCCACCCCAAGGCGGGGCGCTCGGACGGGCTCGCGGCGCTCGCAGACACGCCGGGTGACGATGCGCCTGCCGATGACCCTTCGGCCGATGCCGCGTCTGCCGATGCACCGTCTGCCGACGCAGCGGCTGCCGACGACGCACTCGCCGATGACGCGTCCGTCGATGACACCTCGGCCACAGATGCACCTGCCGATGACACCTCGACCGACTCCGCTCGCTCTTCGGGGGACGCGGTGTCCTCGCGCTCGGGCTCGACCGGCTCGCCGTGGGGGCGGCTCATTGCCCCGGAGCGTATCAATCCCCCGAGCGGGCCGCGCCTGACCTCCTCGCTCGCCACCACACTCGAAAGTGTGGTTAAACCGCAACGATGTCCGCGCAGCTCCCCAGCCAGCCCGCCTCGGTGTTCTCAGGCCGCCGTGCCGCCCTCGGACGACAGCTGGGTGATGCTCCCGCCGTGGTCTTCGCGGGCGGCCTGCGTGCCCGCAACTATCCCGCCAACGTGTTTCCCTATCGAGCGGACAGCCACTTCTTGTACCTGGTGGGCGCGGGCATTCCCGACGCAGCGCTGCTGCTGAGCGGAGGACGGGCCGAGCTGTTCGTACCAGCCAAGGACGAAGACGACCCGCTGTGGCACGGGCCGACCCCGGGCCCCGACGACATCGCGGCCGCCACCGGGGTGGACGTGGTGCGCTCACTGGACGAGCTGGCAGGTGCGGTTCAGAGCGCGGGTGGCCAGCGTGTGGCGACCCTCCCGTCGGCCGACCCCCACACCCGCAGCCATCAATGCGGACTGCTGGCGCGGGGCTGGCCCGGCACGGCCGCACCGTCGGTCGAGAGCCTCGATGCCCCCGACCTCGCGCTGGCCGACGCGATGATCGGCCTTCGAACGATCCACGACGACGCGGCCCTCGACAACATCCGCAAGGCAGCCGAAGGCACCACGGCCGCTCACCTCGCCGGGATGGCCGGTACCCGAGCGGGCTTGCTCGAGCACGACGTGCGCGCGGCCATGGAGCGCGAGCTCGTCGCACGCGGCATGACCCCCGCCTACAACAGCATCGTCACCGTGCACGGAGAGATCCTGCACGCCACGACGTACGATCACACCCTGGAGCCCAACGACTTGCTGCTGGTCGATCTGGGTGGCGAGCTCGAGGGCTGGGCCACCGATGTCACCCGAACCTGGCCGGTGAGCGGCAAGTTCTCCGCGAGTCAGCGGGCCCTGTACGACATCGTGCTGCAGTCGCAGCGCGACGCCATCGCCATGGTGAAGCCGGGTGTGCGCTACCGCGACGTCCACCTCGCCGCCTGCCTCACCCTCGCCCGGGGCCTGGTCGACGAGGGGATCTTGCGGGGCGACCTGCAGTCGCTGGTCGAGCGCGGCGCCCATGCGCTCTTCTTCCCACACGGGGTCGGCCACCTGCTGGGCCTGGACGTTCACGACATGGAGGACCTGGGAGACCGGGCCGGGTACGCCCCGGGCCGCACCCGCAGCCCGCAGTTCGGCCTGGGCTACCTCCGCCTCGACCGCGACCTCCAGGCCGGGATGGCGGTGACCATCGAGCCCGGGCTCTACTTGGTGCCCGCCATCCTCGAGCGCTCGTCGCTGGTCGGGCCGTTCATCGCCGACGGCAGCTTCGACCCCGACGCGCTGTCCCGGTTTGGGGACGTCCGGGGAATTCGCATCGAAGATGATGTGCTCTGCACGACTACCGAGCCCGAGATCCTCACCGCGGCCATCCCCAAGGACGCCTCGGCTGTCGAAGCTGCAGTTGTGGGATAGCCGCACCGGCCTGTGTTAGGGTGACCTCCGCCGCACCGTCGGCCGTCACCGGAGCATCTTTGCCATGCGATTGCGTCTCTTGCTCGCTGCCACGGGTTCCATGCTGTTCGCGCTTTCGGCGTGCACCAGTGACCTACCCGCCCCCCCCAACTACATCGAGCAAGAGCCCCCGGCGCCGCCCAACGAGCTCGCGCTCGATTGCGACACGCTGGCGCGCTCCGCCGTCGGTGCCACGGTCGACTTCGAGGTCGTCACGACCGGCCGAATCGACGGCGCCAGCTACGAGTACGAAGCCATCGACATCCCGGCCGGGCTGAGCATCGACAACAACGGGGTGATCAGCGGCACGATCGAGGCCGAGGCGGGCAACTACGAGTTCGAAGTCATCATCAAGGACGCCAACGACCCCGAGAAGATC
>JAHZJA010000643.1 GCA_022601155.1 Deltaproteobacteria bacterium
CATCGACGACGATGTCGACATCTCCAACGAAGCGTTCCCGTTCGGCACCAGCCAGCCGCTCACCATTGCGGGCATCGACACACTGGCGATCCGCCTCACCTACGTCGGTGAACTTGGCTGGGAGATCTACGTCGCGAAGGAACAAGCCGTCGCGCTGCACGACGCGCTCGATGCCGGGCGCGGGTGGTTTGGTGACCGGGTGCCGCTGCGGTATGCCGCCGTCACCCTGCTCACCACCGATGGCGAGCCGGAACCGTTGGCCGCGAGTGTTCGCCAGATGCACGAAGCGCTGGCGGGGCGGCTCGGTTTTTGGAGTGGGGTCGCTCCGCCGGTCCGGATGCTCTTGGCGTCCCAGCTGGTCAAGCATGGCGACTCGGCCGAGGCGTTCATCGCCGAGCTCGATCGCATCCGCGAGCAGTTTCGTGCCGCGGGGGTCCGCCGAGGAGGGGTCTACGAGGTGTTGGGGGTGCTCGTGCTTCGCCGGGTTCTCCGCGGACAACCGGTCGAGTCGGAGCACGTGGCGCGATTCAAGGCGATCTACAGTGAGCTCAAGCGACACCACTGGTTCCTCACCGGGCCCGACGACTATCCCGCGTGCGCGATGTTGGTGGGGCAGCCGGGCGAGCCCCGGGTGATCGGCGATGAGATCGAGGCGGTGTACCAAGCGCTGCGGACCGACGCGGCGCTGTGGAGCGGCGAGGCCCTTCAGACAGCGGCCAACGTGCTGTACCTGACCCACATGGCGCCGACCGAGGTGGCCGGGCGATTCGCCGAGCTCGCGGCCGGGTTCAAGGCGGCGGGCTATCGGGTGAGGCAGCCCGACTACGACGAGATCGCGGTGCTGTGCTTTCTGGCTACGCCAGCGGACAAGATCATCGCGACGGTCATGGGGTATCTGCACCAGATGCGCGACCGGCTGAGCTGGGTGAGCAAGCGGATGGGGCTGTCGCTCGCCGCGTCGTTGGCGTTCGTCCGCCTCGTGGATGGCGATCCCCGCCTGGGGGCGGTGGCCGACGCCAAGCTGCTGCTCGACATGCAAGCCATCGTAGCGGCCCGTCAGGCCGCTGCGGCGGCGGCGGCCTGACGCCCGATGGCGGCTCGGCGAGGCGTAGACGGCGCGGCATTTCACAATGACCACGGCCTTCCGTGGGAATGCGAAGCTGCCGTGGTCACGTGAAGGCTGCGATGGGCAACGGCGCGAACGTCATGGCGGGGAACCTCCTGGTCGCCATCGGTGCGTGCGTGCCCGCGGTGGGCTCTTCCGAGGGGCACGACGCGGCCCCGCGCGGCGTGGCGGTCGAGGTCGTCGAGCCGGATGAGAGCCCCGCCGTCGTACGAGGCTCGTGGCGGCTGAGCGTGGATGGAAGTCCGCCAGGACCGCTGCGGGCGCTGCCGCGACCTGCGGTGCCGGAGGGGGACGAGGCCTTCCACGCCACGACGATGGGCTGGTCCGCGGACGACCGCACGTTCGTGTACTGCCGCGAGCTGCCGCAGATGGACTGTCACGCCTGCCGCCTGGTGGGCCGCGATGGGGCCGTGCAGACCCTCGAGGCCGGGGCCGGGTGTGCCGAGCCGATGCCGCGCGCACAGCTCGACGCGACGATCGAAGCGGCGGGCGTGGGCGCGTCCACCACCCCCATGCAGCCTCCGCCCGGCGATGTCGTACTGATGGTCGATGGTCGTGAAGGGGAGCGGACCAACGCGGGGCAGGCCCGACCGATGCTCAAGGTCGGTGCGCGCGCGGATGAGGGCGAGCCGGTGGCATGGTCGGTGTTCGTCGATCCCTGCGAGGGGTGCGGCATCGACCAAGCCTGCGCCAACCGGGCACACGTGGAGATGCTCGCGCCTTCGCACGACGGCAGTCACGTGGCCGTGCTGCTGCACATCAGCGGTGGCGCTCGAGGGGATGTGCTGCGACTGGAGATCATCGCGACGACGCGGCTGACGTCCGCCTCGTCGTCGCGCTGAGCCTCGCTACTCCACCCAGGTCCGCGTGGTGGCGTCCCAGCGCCGCCACGTACCGTCGAAGTCGCGGTACAGGTCGCGCGAGCCGGGGAGCACCCGGAAGCGCTCGGTGATGAACTCTCCGGTGAGGTCCTCGTCGTAGCGCGCGCTGGCGGTGAGTTCCTCGGGGTGCATGTGGAAGTCCACCACGAGCTGCTCGCCGTTGGCCGTGACGACGCCGAACCCGTGCCGGCCCGTGTCGGCGAAGCCCATCTGGGGGTTGGGGCCGCCCTGCAGCAGGTCGCCGATGCCCAGCGCGAACGCCTCGATGCCGCTGACACTGCTCAGGCCAGGATCGGCCTGGACCTGCCGGACCAAGATCGAGCGGTAGGGCGTGGAGGTGATCGAGCCGGTGACGAACTCGACCACACTGTTGCCTTCGGAGGCTCCTGTGCCCGCGAAAGGCGTCCCGGCGAAGAACGAGTGCACGTCTCCGGTGATCGCCACCACGTTGTCGACCCCAGACAGCGCGTTGATGAGCTCGGTGCGGCGCTGCGGGGCCCCGCTCCAGTCTTCCACCGACATCTGGAACGCCTGCTGGAACGTCTCGGGGAGTCCGGCGCTCGCGCTGAGGTCGATCTCCAGCGGGGTGAGACAAAACTCGTTGCCCCAGATCTTCCAAGTGTGGCCCGAGCCGTTCATCGTCTGGAGGAACCAGTCCTGCTGCTCCTGCCCCAGGATCGATTGGTCGGCGCCGTCGGAGGTGTCGTTGCGCCACTGGGCGTACAGATGGAACGGATCGCGGGTCACCAGGTAGCGCGCGCCGAGCTGGCCGTAGTAGCTGGCCTTGAACATCTGGTGGAAGGCGATGCCGCGAGGCAGGGTGTCCAGCTCGGTCTGCTCGATCGGGGCGACGGCGGCACCGGTGTCTTCGATGACGTCGTTGATGAAGATGGCGCTGACGTTGCCAGTGATCCGGCCACCGTCGTAGTCGGCGGCTCCGGCCGCCTCTCGCAGGACCTCGAGGTACGCACCACCCGCGTGGGTCTCGACATCGACGTAGGGCACACCGCCGCTGGTGTCGTCGGCGACCGACAGCAGGGCTGGCTCGTCCAGGGCCATGGCCCCGGGGTAGGCGTCCTCGGCCACCAGGTGGTCGGGCCGATAGCTCCGCAGGTCCGTCATCACCAGGTGCACGTGGCGCCCGTACTCGATGTCGCGATAGATGCGAATATCGGTGGGCGGGGGCACGGCGGTGTCGTAGACGAAGCCGGGATCGGCGTAGTCGACCGGCATGTACTCGAACCACGCCTGGTTGGCGGCGGCACGGCGGGCCGGATCGGTCTCGTCCTCGCGCCCGTCGGTGTAGGTACCGGTCGAGCCGTGGCAGTCGTCGGAGAACTCGTGGTCGTCCCAGATGGCGACCATGGGCAGGCGCTCGTGGACGGCCTGCAGGGCCAGATCGGTGCGGAACGTCCGGTACAGCTGGCGGTAATTGTCGAGCGAGCGGGCGGCGAAGAACGTGCTGCCGTCACTGGAGGTCAGGGGGAGGGCGCCTGCCTCATCGTCGAAGATGACCTCGCGGTCGGCGTCGCCGTCTTGGAAGCTGCTGTCGCCTGCGGTCTCGTAGATGTAGTCGCCCAGGTGCACGAAGAAATCGAGCTCCTGCTCCAGCAGGTGGGCGTAGGCGTTGTAGTACTTGCCGCCGAAGTCTTGGCAGCTGACGAACGCGAACCGCACGGCGGTGTCGTCATCGCTGGCCGGCGCGGTCTTGGCCTGACCGGTCTGGCTGCCCTGGGACACGCCGTCTTTGATGTAGAAGAACCGATAGCCGTAGATGGTTCCGGGCTCGAGCCCCTCGGCGCGGACCTTGACGCAGTGGTCGAACCGAGCCTCCGACGTGACGGCGACGACAGTGACGGCATCCTCGTCACCCTCTTCGCCATGCTCGTGGTCTTCGCCGTCGTCGTGATCTTCGTCCTCGCCGTCGTCCGATAGCGGCCAGATCTCGAGCTCGACCTCGTAGTCTTCGTCGGGAAGATCTGCATCCTCGACGCGGGTCCACAGCACCACGGTGTTGGCCTTCGGGTCGCCCGAGGCCACCGACTGCGGGAACATCTGCGGCGCATCGACGATCTCGCGTGGGCCGGGGTCGCCTCCGCTGTCGCTGTCGCGGCAGCCGGCCTGCCCGAGCAAGCTGGTGAAGGTGACGGCGCTGAGCTTGATGAACGATCGACGTTGCATGACGACAGACCTCGGCAACAGGAACGACTCGCGGGCATCCGGCCCCCGGTGGCTCCCAGGATGCCGCGGCGCCCGAGCCCATGCCAGCGCAGAGCACCGAGTTCACGCCACGTTCACGCACGTCGCAGCCAACGCAGGAGGCTTGGTCGTCCCCCTACGTTGGTCGGCCCGCGATGGGACCGAGGATTGGCCCCAGTTCAGGCGCCGCGCAGCTCGGCCAGCTTGGACTCGATGTACTCGACGTCCTGCTGCGCCTTGGCGTAGTTGTCTTCGACGATCTTCTTGCGCCGTTCGAATGCCTTGAGCCCATCGGTGGGGTTGTCGGAGGCTTCGACGCGCTCTTTGACCTTCGG
>JAHZJA010000644.1 GCA_022601155.1 Deltaproteobacteria bacterium
CACCGCCTCGCCCACCCGTAGCCCCAGCACCGCCACCAACAACGCGCACGCGCTCACCGACAGCGACCCTCCCCGCCGCAGTCGCGTTGCCCGTTGGTAGCCCTCCGACAGCGCAGCGAAGGCACGGTCGTAGTCGTTGGGGTCCCACGTCAGCTTCTGCGGCTTGTTGGCCCAGTACCCCCGACTCGGCATCGCTTCCCCCAGCCCCAACCACCGCAACGCCGCCTGCCATGCCGTCCCCACCGAGTGCCACGAGCCTCGCGGTAGCTCGTCGAAGGCTTCGAGCATGTGGCTCTCATCGAGGGCCGGCCACGGTACGCCGCCCACCACAGCCGTGAGCAAGGCTGCGCTGTACCGGTACGCGACGACGGTACGCGGAGACAGACGGCGTCGGTGGCCCTCGTGCAGTCCTCCCCGTTGTTGGACGTCATCGAGCCACCGCGTCAGGCCATCGACGACAGTCCCCGTGGGCTCGTCGGTGGGCTCGTCGACAAGCTCGCCGCAGTGATTGCGAAACAGTCGGTGCCGGGCGTCGGCCATCAGCCGCTCGACCCGTTTGCTGGGAGGACGACACTCGCGGTGCCGCACCTCCATAGGGCGCGCGTGCGGTCGCGGGGCCGCTTCAACTGGGCCGCGTCGAGCGAGGGCTTGGGAGCGGCGCACGGTCGGCCGTCGAGCCGCCTCGATTGCACGTTGTCGTTGGCGACGCGCCACGCGTGCGCGGTCGGTCGAGTTGGCAGGGCGGACGCGAGCGAGGACGTGGCGTCGTTGGGGTCGGATGGGAGCGTTGGGCATGAGAAGGGGGTCGGGTGGGCTGTGTTGACAGCCTGTGTGGGGGGCGAGCCGCAACAACGATGCCAACAGGTGGCTCGTGAACAGTCGGGGGGTTGGCGGTCGCGGAGGACTCGACTCGCGGGAACTCGGGAAGTCACTTCCGGAAGTGACTTCCCGAGGTCAGGCTCCACGCTGGCACGTGCGCTGGATCCAAGCGCGCCCACGTCTGGGGAATGCCCCAGTGCAAAGTGAGTGGGTTGCAGAGCCTGAGCGCAGGAGTCGAGAAAGCCACAACCTCAAGTGGAACTCGGACAGCTTCTCAACAGTCACACTCGACTTTAGTGGGACCGATTCACCCAATCGGGGCGATTGTTCTATGAGCCGCCCCACCTGGCCCACATGTTGGCCACCCCTGCCGAAGCTTTCGGCCACGCAGCCTTGCTCCCCGTTCTGCCGACTACGGCGGTCGTAGTGCCGGCTGGCCTGCGTGGAATCCGGCCGTCTCACTCCAGCAGAGACGTGGGTGGAGTACCTCCGAAACGGGATGAGTGAAGACTCGCTCCGTCGCTACGAGACCGCGCCGATCGTCGCCTTCACGGCAGCGGCGGCCATCGGTGGCGGCACGGCATTGCCGAGCCCACGGATCGTGTCCGTCCGACTCGCAGTGCTCGGCCACCTGTACCGATCGGGAAACCCCATCCCCCGCGCGACCTCCCGAATCGTCAGAGGTCGATAGTGGTCGCCGTCGAGCACCACCCACTGGTCTTTGGTGGTGATCGTGCGGATCGGTTCGTGCAGTCCGACGCCGCGATGGCCCGTCACATGCTGCGAAAGCGCTCGGGTCCCGTGACGACTCCGCGCGGCCGCGAATCGGCAGCGAGCCCCCGCGGTGGCCTTGGACCAGTGCCGCCATCGCCCGGCACCCCACTGCACCTCGGGACCGAAGGCCCGCTCCGCTCGTTCGTGTTCCACCCTCGGCACGCGTCGCCCCTCCCCGCGCAAGCCGATGATGAACAAGCGATGGCGGCGCTGTGGCACGCCCAGCCGCGATGCGAGGAGCACCTGCGGCTCCACGGAGTAGCCCAGCCGTCGCAGCGCTTCGAGCCACAGCCCGAACAGCTCCCACCGCGAAAAGGGCACGACGTTCTCGATGATGAATGCGGCGGGTCGACACACTTCGACGCAATCGACCACCGCCCATGCCGTCGCCCGCATCCCGTCGTGCCGAGCCCGTACGCGGCCGTCGCTCGACCGTGCGGGCTGCCCCGCCTCGCTGTGTCCCTGGCACGCCGGGGATGCCAACAACAAGTCGTGGGCCGGTAGCGCGCTCCAGTCGGCCTGCCGCAGGTCCTGGCACACGTGCTCGACTCCCGGATGGTTGGCGGCGTGAGCATCGACGGCGAGTCGCCAGTGGTTGGCTGCGGCCACGACACGCGCCCCCGCTGCGGTGGCGCCCTCGGTGAACCCTCCCCAACCCGCGAACAAGTCAACCGCGCGCATGAGCACCTCGTGTCGACCCGGGCTCGTGCGGAACCCTGGCTTGGTCGGTGGCGGTTCTTGCTGCGCTTGTCATAGGTACCTCGACTTCCGAATCACCTCGGCTTGCGCGACCGCATCGATCGCCATGTCGGCCGCACGCACCCACGTAGCGCTGGGCTCTTTGTCCTCCTCCTGCCCCGGTCGGTACGCCGACCACACGCGCTGCTGGAGCGACGTAGGCACCATGCGCCAGTGCCTCCCACACATCAGATGACGCGGTGGGCACGAAGACGGGCACCCGCGCGCGTGGCATCGATGGCCAGGCGGCCGCGCGGGCGTTGTTGGCGGGTGGCGTCGGAGTCGAGCCCGTAACGACTCGAAGCTATGGGCCGGCCCCACCCGCAGCACGGCCGGCGCGACACTCCGCGGTGCGTTGGGCGGAATGAGCAGCAACACCATCGCCCGTCCCTCATCCTCGCGAGGGGCCCGTCGCTCGGGACGGCGTGGGCACGACTCGACCGCCTCACACAACGCCGTCAGCTCGGCGATCCCCATCTGGTGCCACCGCTCGGCCGACGACATCCCGATCGACGGACCCAGCACCGTCGCCATCCACCGTTCGAGGTCACGCCACCGAGCGGCGCCCTCGACCACGGCGATCGCCCGCAACACTCGAGCCGCGACCTCAGCCGGATCGGCCGTCACCATGGGATCTCGTCTCCCGGCTCGGATGGCTCCGAAGGCGCCTGCGTCCGCGGGTACGTCGAACCCACGACCACCCGCCGAGCCGTCTCTGCCCCCACATTGAACCGCCGCCCAAGCTCCCGATACGACAAGCCGCTGTGATGAAGCCGGCGCAGCCGCTCGGCCTGGCGGTCGTCGAGCTTGCGCCGGTCGTAGCCTCGGCCTTTGTCCTCGCGGTCGCGAGCGTTGTCCGACGGGGAGCCGTCCCACACATGGAGCGGCGAACAACACTGCGGGTTGTCGCAGACGTGGCACGCGTAGCCATGCGGCAACTCGCCGTGCACCGCCCAGTACGTCAGCCGATACAGCGCCGAGGTGGGCGCTCCGGCAACGCGCAGCCGAGCACCCCACCGGTCGGGCTTGCCTCGATGCACCCAGCACGGCCCAGCGAAGTGCACCAACTCCGCGTCGACGACATCGCTGCCATCCAACGCGCGAAACAGCAGCACCTCCGGGTGACGCTGGTAGTACGCCCACGCCGACATCTCATGCCGCGCACGAATGTGGCGATGAAGGCCAAGCGGGCCATTGCACTTCAGGCCACACTCCCGACACGTCATCCACGACGCGGCCGTTGCTTGCAGCTCGACGAGGTTGGTCATACCGCCCCCTTGGGTCCAGGCTCCGCGCGACACAGCGCGGTGCGTGCCCACGGCTCGCCTCGCCTGGCCGCCTCTTCGGTGTACGCGAGCAACCGTGCCGCGGCCATCGAGCGCGCCAACGCTTCGCCATCGCGACGCTCGACCGTGGCGGGTGGCGGCAACCGTTTCGCCTCCACCAACTCCCCTCGATACCGACGGCCGGCCTTCGCCGCACGAGCCCCGAGAACCACCGGCTCGAGCCATGGCCCATCGACCTCACGCTCGGTTGGGAGTGGGGGGACGCGATCCCCAACCCGAAGATCGTCGCCCTTGACCTGCACCAGCCATCCCCGCCCGCCTTCGATCGCACGAGATAGAAGCCGCTGCCCGTACCGAGCGAAGGTCTCCTCGACCGTCGCGTTGCC
>JAHZJA010000645.1 GCA_022601155.1 Deltaproteobacteria bacterium
CGTACGCCTTCGGGATTGATCCCGACACGGTACTCGTGGGTCTTGATCTCCTTGGGCACACCGATCTGCATGGAAGGTCGTCTCCTGGGCCGGAGACTACACGAAGGACATGGGGTCGTCGGGGGGTCCCAGACCGTGAGGATCGTCGCGATTCGAGGAAGGCCCGACACCGGTCGGCCCACCGCGCCGACCGGTCCCCCCGACCCACCCGGCCGCGCCCGACCCGGGGTGCCCACGGGGCTGCGCCGTCCGGCCCCGTCGGCAGCGATCGATGGTAGGTTCGCGACAACGGATGCCCCTCGATCTTCAGTCAGGGGATGTCTACGCCGGCAACATCAAGGTCCATGGTGTGCTGGGAGTGGGCTCCTTCGCACGCGTGTATGAGGTCGAGCACCCCAGCTATCCGCAGCGGCTGGCCCTCAAGCTCACGCGGGAGCCGGTCCACTCGGCCGACGAGGCGCAGCGCGCCCTCCGAGAGATCACGATCCTCCGGTCGCTGACCAACCCCCATGTGGTGCGGACGTTCGACTGCGGGCTTCGCCCCGACGGCCACATCTATCTGCTGATGGACCTGCTGACGGGCTACTCGCTCGATGAGTGGCACGACTTCTCCGAGCCCCTGCACCCGGCCCAGGCCGTGACCATCGTGCACCAGGCGTGCCTCGGGCTCGCCGAGGCCCACGCGATGGGCGTGGTGCACCGCGACGTGAAGCCGGAGAACATCTTCATCGAGCGCGACGGCAAGATCAAAGTGCTCGACTTCGGACTGGCTCGCTCGTGGGACGGCACGCCCGTGGTGGGGGTCAACGCCACCGAGGCCCACATGATCGTGGGCACCCCCCATTACTCGCAGCCCGAGCAGCTCAAGACCCGCGTCTTGACCCCCGCCAGCGACGTCTACAGCTTGGCTACGATCCTGTACGAGCTGCTGACCGCACGCGCACCGTTCTTCGTCGACAAGCTGCTGCCCGAGGTCCGGGAGCAGCTGCGACACTCGCCGACCGAGTGGCTCAAGGCGCACGCACGCACGCAGCCCACCCCGCTCGACCAGTGTCCTGGGTGCGAGGATCTGCCCGAGTCGCTGGTGCGCGGCGTGGCCCGGGCTCTGGACAAGGACCCCACGCTACGGCCGCCCAACGCGGGAGCCTTTGCCAACGTGCTCGGCCTGGTGCTGCACCGCGACATGAACATCCCGGTCGCCGCCAAGATCCGCATGCTCAACCCCGACGACACGGTGGTGGAGCGGCTGTTCCTGCCCGGCAGCTATCGCATCGGCAGCGGACGACGCTGCGAGATCAAGCTCCGCGACGACGCCGTGCCCCGCGTGCATGCGGTGCTCGAGTGGAGCGGGGTGCCCAATCGGCCGCACCTGCGACCGCTGTCCGACGATGCCTCCGTCCGGGTCAACGACGAGATCATCCACGCACCTGTCGAGCTGGGACCCGAGGACGAGTTCTCGGTCGGCGCGACGCGGCTGGCCGTCGTCATCTAGTCCCAGGGAAATGGCCGCCGCGAAGGCCTGGGATCCGCCGGGCGATCACGCGCACCTGGAGTGAGGGCGATGCGCAATTCAACGGCACAACGCCGTTCCTGCCCATCACGAACCGCGGCCCACGGGCCTTACGCTGGGTGTTCCCACCCCCGCGGCGCTCGTCGTCGGGAAACACTGGCGACCGCCGCGGAGAAGAGAGGATTGTCGGGGCGAGAGGATTTGAACCTCCGACCTTTCGGTCCCGAACCGAACGCGCTACCAGGCTGCGCTACGCCCCGAATCGGAGCGGGCTTCTAGCAGGGCCCCGCGGGCCTCGTCAAATCGGGACTCGGTCGGCGACGTCGTGCGTCTACTGTCGTGGTTTCGGCGACGTTCGACATGGCTCAGCCGGGGTCGGCAGACCCCTTACCTCACGAGGACATGAAATTCCGCACCTTGTTCGATTTGAGCAATTGTCGGCATACGAAGGCGCTGTAGACTCGAGGAGTACAGGTGGGAGAATCGGCGATGCAGGCGTGGACACCGATAATTGAGGGTGAGAACGAACGGACCGAAGTACTCGAGATTCCTCGGCGGGGGTGTCTAGTACGGGTGGTCACGCGGAGCGGGGAAGACGCTCCGTGGACACCAACGACCATGACGTGGTGTCCAGGGCTCCGGGCGGCGGATCTGTCAGCGGGCGCGGCGGCCCCAGCGGCGGCCCCGGCCTTGGCTGCGGTGCCCACGCCCGAGCAAGCCCCCGCCGCCACCCCCGAGGCTCCAGCACCCGAGGCCGAGGCGACACCCGTCGCCGCTCCGGCCAACGACATCGGTGAGGTCCCCGAGCTGCTCGAGCTGCTGCGCGACTACACACGGCTGCAGAAGTCCGTGCTCGACGTGTTCCGCGCCAAGATGGGCGTGTCCACGGGCGCGCTGGGCTTCCTGCTCCACGCTCCCCAGGTCGGCCGCTTCATGGTGCCCAAGCAGGGCGGCTGGGTGTGGCGCATCGACCAGCAGAGCGTGACGCTGTCCAAGCGCAAGCAGGTCATCGAGCTACCGCTGCCCACCCACGACCGCGACGATGCGTTCGAGCCGGGTGCCGCCGCGGCGTACATCCAGTCCACCGGACACCCGCACGTGTCGCACGAAGGTGCCATCTACCCGGTGGAGGAGCAGACGATTCGCGACCTCGTGGGTCAGATGGCCCGCAAGCGCGAGGTCAAGGTCTGGTCGACGCAGCCGCGGCCGAGCTACCTCGTGGCCTCCTGAGCCCACCGGACCTGACAAACGCCGCAGGCCCACCCCGTCATCGACGCGGTGGGCCTTGTTGCGCTTTGGACCTGGTCGCGTTTGGACCCCGAGCGGGCCC
>JAHZJA010000646.1 GCA_022601155.1 Deltaproteobacteria bacterium
ACCCCCACCATCAGCAGCATGCGATTGCTGGCCACCGCCGCCGAGGCGGGTACCAAGGCCAAGACCGCCCCCACCAGACACACGGCCAGCCCTCGGTCGCGACGCAGGCGAGGCAGGACCGCGAGCACCACCGCGGCCCCCAGCGCGAGCGCTCGACGGCGCGCGGGCGACCACGGCGTGGGCACGAGCGTCCACGCATCGGCATCGGGCCAGCCCAGCTGTGCCAATCCCAGCGCCGCCGCCCGGTCGGGTAGCACGGCGAGGAAGGCCGCGGGCTCGCGCGACGGATCGACATACACCCCCGAGCCGTGGGCGCCGTAGCCTAACCAGTCGTAGACCAAACGCCAGGCGATCAGCACCAGCAGGTAGGGCCACAATGCGAGCAGGGCCTTCGCGGCGCGGCTCAGCGCACGACCGCCACGATCTTTGCGCAAGGCGGGCTCGAGCAGCAACGCGTGGGCACCCAGGTAGCCCAAGGCCGCCACCGCGGCCTCGCCCGACAGCAGCGCCGCCAAGAACACCAGCGGACCGATCCACTCCCCGCGCGACCAGCCGTCACGCCGCGTCCGGTCGTGGATCACCAGCACCAGCACGGTGAGCACCCCACAGATGAGCGCGTTGCGCTGGGCGATCCACCCGATCGGGGTCCCGTGGGCGTCGTCGATGGCAAACAGCAACGTACCCAGCCCGGCGACCCACGTCGGCCCCAACAGCCGCCGCAGCAACGCGCTCACCGCCAACACGAGGCCGCCGTACCACGCCAGGTTCTGGGCGTGCATCAGCCACGGGGCGCTCGGCCATGCCGCGTAGTCGAGGTAGTGGGTCGCAGCCGACAGCGGGCGAAAGAACCGCAGCCGCAGGTCGGGTACCGTCCACCACGGCGAAAACCCCATGTCCATCCGCGCGCGGGTCAGCGCCTCGTCGCCCTCGGCCGCAACGTACAGATCCCACCACGCGCCGAGCGGCTCGCCGCGCTCGTACAAGCCCACGTAGAAGCGATGAAGATGATCGTCGAGCTGGAGGCCGGCCCCCAACGCGGGCAACGCGAGCAGCACCCCCAACAGCGCCGCCAACCATCCGAAGCGCGGATGGGCGAGGACCGCAGCGATGCGCCTGCCCAGGGCCATGCGCCCGCGAGTCTACTCGCGACCGACACCAAGGCGCGAATAGGGGCGCCCTACCCTTCCTAGACCACGCAGAGCAACGAACGGGGGCCGTGCCCCCGGTGCTCAGTCGAGCTGGGGAATGATGCCGTGCGTCTGCGACCGCTCGATCTCGCCGAGCAGCGCGGCCTGGATCGAGTCCTCGGTGTGGTCGGAGCTGTGCAAGAACTCCAGCCCTACGTAGGGCACACCACCATCGTGCACGCCCATGCGGACGACCCGTGCCATGACACGGATCTGCGCGTGCTCGGGAATCTGAAGGTCGACCTCGACGATCGCATTCAAGTCGATGCGCGGCCCGTTGATGAGCAACGCGCCGCAGACCGAGAGGTTGCGGACGACGTAGCGCTCGCATCCCGTCTTGTTGCGGACGACGGCATCGACGTGCCCGAGCGTACGCGGATATCGGCGACGCTCCTGGGCACTGATGCCCGGCAGCTGCTGTTCGACTACGGTTTGGGTCTCCATGATTGCATGCCCCCTGTCACTTTCCGTCATTGAGTACGGGGACCACGTCGCTCCACAGGGCCCATTGCCGGGCCTCCTTGGGCATGATGTCTAATCTAGATAACGCGTCTATCGACGGGGCGACGTTCCTTCCCGATACAACGACTCGACTCATGGTCAGTGTACGGCATCACCGAGCGGGTAGGGCTTTTTTTTGCGATCGATTCTCGAAGAACCCGTCCCGGTTGGAGACCACGCGCCTCGCATCTGCGATCGCACATGCAGTGTGACGGACCACCGTGTCGACATGACGACGGGGCACACGCTGGGCACTCGCGCCCCAGGTGGGGTCACCGGGTATGCTGCCGCCCGTGAAGCGGTCTTGCGGCGAAACGATGTCGGCCCTGCTCGGTACGGCGATTCTCATCACGACTGGTTGTGGCGACGACGCCAGCGGCAGCGGTGGGGGAACGGTTGGGCCCGGCCCGATGACGGGCAACGCGACCACCACAGTGGACCCCGATGGGCCGGGTACGACCACCACCGCCGACCCGTCGACATCGACAACCAGCGCACCGCCGACCGACGACACCGCAGAACCTCCCACCACCGACGACAGTGGAGATCCGCCTCCCATGGGCTGCGGCGACCCCCCTGTGTGGTGTCCTCCCCCCGAGACCACCTGGCACTGGCAGCTCACCGAGGCGCTCGATACCAGCCTCGACGTGACGATGTACGACATCGATCTGTTCGACACCGACGCCGGCCAGATCACCGCGCTGCGCGACGAAGGGCGGGTCGTGATCTGCTACTTCAGCGCGGGTAGTCACGAAGACTGGCGGCCCGACGCCGACCAATTCCCACCCGCGGCCATCGGCAACCAGCTCGACGACTGGCCCGGTGAGCGCTGGCTCGACATTCGTGACCCGACCGTCCGCGATGTGTTGGCCGCACGCCTGGACCTGGCCGCCGCCAAGGGCTGCCACGGGGTCGAGCCCGACAACGTCGACGGCTACACCAACGACACCGGATTCCCGCTGTCGGACTCCGACCAGATCGATTTCAACCGCTGGCTCGCGGAGCAGTCCCACGCCCGTGCACTGTCAGTTGGACTCAAGAACGATGTCGACCAGGTGCTCGCCCTGGTGCCGTACTTCGACTGGGCCCTCGACGAAGAGTGCATGGCGTACGACGAGTGCGACCTGCTGATGCCGTTCATCACCGCCAACAAGGCCGTCTTCCACGTCGAGTACGTCGACAACCCCGCCCAGGGACCCGACGCCGCCCTGGTGGTGTGCCCCGACGCGCTGGACCGCTCGTTCTCCACGTTGATCAAGCACTGGGACCTCGACGCCTGGGGCATCCCCTGCGAGTGAGGTCGACCGACGTCGAGCTCAGATGGGATCGCCCGGTCGGATCTGCCGACCTGCCGCCCATGCGCTCGCGTCCATCCGTCGCTTGCCGGCCGGCTGCACCTGCGACAGGCACACCGCCCCGTCCCGCGCCGCCACGTGCACGCCATCACCATCGACGGCGACGATCGTGCCGGGTGCATGGTCGGCCTGCGGATGGCTCGACAGCGCGGCACCAAACAGCTTCAGGGGCAGCTCGTCGCGCAGCGTGAACGCAACCGGCCAGGGATCCATCCCCCGCACGTGGTCCACCAGCGCCTGCGCCGGGCGGTCCCACTGCACCCGGCCTTCCTTCTTGCTCAGCATGGCCGCGTGGGTCATCCCGTCTTCGCTCTGGGGCGTTGGCGCGGGCACCTGTGGAAACACCTCGAGCAGCTCGTCCAGCGCGTCGGCGCCCAGGGTGGCGAGCCGCTCGAACAAGGCTCCGCTCGTCTCCATGGGCGCGATGGGGGTCTGCACCGTGCGGTAGACGGGGCCGGTATCGAGCCCCTCGTCCATCTTCATCAGGGCGACGGCCGTGTGCGCATCCCCGGCCAGCACCGCCCGCTGAATCGGCGCCGCGCCCCGCCAGCGGGGCAGCGCCGAGGCGTGCACGTTGATGCAGCCGTAGCGCGGCACCGCGAGGATGTCGGGCGGAAGGATGCGACCAAACGCCACCACCACGACCACGTCGAGCGAGAGCTCCGCCAGTCGAGCTGCGAGCCGACCGTCCTTCATCTTGGTGGGCTGGTCGAGCGGGATGCCCAGCTCCACCGCGGCCTGCTTGACCGCGGGCGGCGTCAGCTTGCGACCGCGCCCGCGGGCTTGTCGGGCTGACACACCACCAGCGCGAGGTCGCAACGCCGATGCACCGCATGCAGGCTGGGGACGGCAAAGTCGGGCGATCCCATGAATGCTGCGCGTAGTCGACTCATGACTCCTCCAGGTGGGCGAGATACGCACTGCGCAGGCCATCGTCATCGAGGACATCGCGTGCTTCGTCCAGTAGATCGCGGAGTTCTTGCACCTGCCCCTGCATCGACTCCCGTACGGCGGGCTCGAGGCTGTCATCGGCAAAGGTCTCATGCAGCTGCGCATGAGCCCGGCGCACCTCGACGCGCTCCGCGTCGTGCGACAGGCCGAGGACCTCGAAGTAGTCCGCCTCCCGGCTCATGTGCAGACGGTCTCGGATCCGAGCCACGTCCAATGCGGCGGGATCGACCTCGGCCGCCACGGTGCCGTGGTCGGCCAGGCGCAGGTGTCCCTGCACTTGCAGCGTGTAGACCAACCCCAGCAGCTCCGCCTGCTCGGCGGGTAGATCGGCCATCAGCTGCCGCAGGCTGGTGCCGCCATCGAGGCGCAGGATGAAGCCCTCTTCGGGCGGGGTCAGCTCCAGCGCTTCGGCCAACGCCGAGGCACCCGCGCGAACCTCTGGCGCCACGACGGGATGCCGATCGAGCCCGCCCAGCAGCGCGAGCAGTCGCGCGCCGTCCATGCGAGCGCGGACCCCCGCCGCCAACAACGTCGCCACCGTGGGCAGACCCGGCGCGGGGTCTCCGTAGTGCGCCGTGGGGTCGAGCGTCCAGGTTCCCTCCGGCCACGCAAACGTCGAGCCGACGATGCGCACCAGGTGCTCACGCAACACTCGGGGCAGCTCGGCGGGCTTGAGCATCCCGGCCTCTACCAGTCGCGGTCCCGCCGTCTCGGGGGCCTCGGCCACCAATGCTGCGGCGGGCTCGTACTGCTCGCGCGTGAGCAAGCCACGGCGCAACAAGCCGTGCACGAGCTGATCGTGGACGACGTTGCTGTCGGCCTGCACCACCTGCCCCCCGCTCCACCCCAGATGCTTGCTGACCCGAGCGCGGGTCAGGGTGAGCCCACCGCCATAGCCAGCCCGATGCAGCACCCACAACAGCCGCGGGACCTCCATGCGCTCGAGCTCTCCGTGCAGCTCGACCGGCAGCGAGTTCGTCGGAGCGGGGGCGACCGCCGATCCCGTCGCGATCGATGCACCCGTCCCCGAGGTACGGGGACTGGGCTCCGCACCCAACCGCTCGGTCGGCTCACGCCGCTGCCCGCCCCTGTTGGCGGGGGCCTGGGCCGGCCGGGAGATCGGCAGCTCCAACGAGGACGACGGGTCCTGCGCGCTGTCGCCTTCGTCCAGCGGAGGCAGAGCATCGAAGCCCAGCGCGGTCAGGTCGAGATCGTCGTCTCCATCCACGCTCTCGTGATCGCGCAGCCGCGCCTCGAGCATGTCCAGCGTGCGGTGCAGCTGCCCCATCACCGCATCGGTGGCCACCACATCGTGGGTTCCCGATCCGCTGGGGTCGGCCGCGTGGTGCGGTCCCGAGGCCTCAGCGACCGGGTTGCCGCCGGGCCCCACCAGTTCCTCGAGCGCCGCGACCAGCTGCTCGTCGGTCGCGGGGTCTTCCAAGAAATGGTCGGCCCCCAAATCCAGCACATCGGCGAGATCCCCGATCGTTCCGTCGAGCGGGCCGTACAACGTGACCGGCACGCCGGAGCCGCGACGGGTGCGGCGCAGCTCGGTCATCAACCGCCCCGTATCGACGTCCTCGGTGCAGGCGACCACCGCCGCGGGGATGAGGCCTCGGCCGACACGCTGGGCCAGTGCCTCGGCGGTACACAGCGCTCCGTCGTACCCCAGAGCGCGAATCCGATCGGCGAGATCGGTTCGCCGGGCTGCGTCGCCGACGATGAGCACCTCGGGAGTCACCGGCGCCGAAGTCTACTCCGGGGCACGCGAAAAATCTCCCAAGAGCCGACATCGATGCGCGTGCGTCCCGCTGGAGCACAGCCGGGGCCACTTGGGGTGGCCGGCCGCGGGCGATGGCCTGCGCTCACAGCATGCTCTGTGGATCGACGTCGATCACGGCCAGCGTCTGCGTGGCCCCATGCCCATCGGGACCGACCCAGGGGCGAAGCTCGCCGAGCAACCACCGCAGCGAGCCCCGCTGGCGCGTTCGAAGCAGCAGCTGCCACCGCGTGCGCCGATTGATCCGCTCGATGGGCGACGGCATCGGCCCCAGCAGCATCGCGGCCACCCCCTCCGTCGGCGCCGAGGGTGCGTGGGCGGTGCGGACCTGCTCCACCCGCGGTCGGAT
>JAHZJA010000647.1 GCA_022601155.1 Deltaproteobacteria bacterium
CGACGCTGAAATCCCGAGTACGAAGGCCGGACGACCGATCGTCAACGCCGCCATCAAGGGGGTCCGTGACTCCGACAGTGGTGACCTCTCCGGTCTGAAGCTCATCAAGACCGCCGAGTTCAGTCTCGCATCGTTGGTGGCGGAGCTCGGTGCCATTTTTCGACTGGATCTGATCCGCGCAGAAAAACTGCGCAACCTCGCGCAGAAGCACCAAGACAAACTCCTGGACAGCGGGATGGCATTCCAGAAGATGCTGATCGACGATGTGTACGTCGGGATGAAGGCCGCCGATCTTCGCGAGGCAAAGAACTACTGGTAGCGAGACCTCGCGTGTCCCAGGGCTGCCCGAGCGCACTATGCCGCCGTGGAGCCGACCGCGCGCTGCGGTCGATACAAACCGATACCGATTCGCCACCGAGCTGCCACGGACGGGGCCGTCATCCCTCGTAGCTTGAGGCTGAAGATGAGACGCCACGTCCCGATTGGATTGTTCGTTCCCTTGTGCCTGGGCGCGCTGCTCGGCGGCTGCCGTGACGACGCAGCTCCCGACATCGACGCCCCTCGGGCGGTGGCCACGTACCACGGCCAGATCCGTGCGTTGGTGCAGGAGCACTGTGTCGGCTGCCACCAGCAGGGAGGCATCGCCCCCATCCCTCTGGAGACCTGGGAGCAGGTCGAGCCGCTGGCATCGTGGATCGTTGAGGTGGTGGACGCGGGGACGATGCCGCCCTGGGGACAGGATCCGGATTGCCGGCCCACCGAGGGCTCCTTGGTGCTCTCCGAGCAGGACAAGGCCAGCTTTCGGCAGTGGGCCGAGCAAGGCTTCGCTCCGGGAGACCCGCAGGACTACGTGGCTCCGCCGCCACCGGAGCCTCCGCCCGAGGTCGGCGCTGCCGATCTGGTGCTCGCCGCTCCCATGCCCTACCAGGTGGACGCCGAGCTCCCCGACGACTACCGCTGCCTGGTCGTCGACCATCGGTTCGACGCCGACGTCTTCGTGACCCGGCTGGATGTCGCGCCCGACCGCCTCGATCTGGTGCACCACGTGATCGTGTTCGTGGCCGGAGAGGAGGACGCCGCGGCCCTCGCTGCCCTCGACGAGGCAGACCCTGGCCCTGGCTTCTCCTGCTTCGGCGACGCGGGCCTCGACAATGCCCAGCAGGTGGGAGGATGGGTCCCGGGCACCGAGGCGGGAGGAATGCCCGAGGGGTACGCCACACGGATCTCGGCGGGGAGCACCATCATCGTGCAGATGCACTACAGCACGGTGGGGGTCACCGCCGCGGATCTCCAGGCGCCCGATCAGACCGAGCTCGCGCTGTGGATGCTTCCACCAGGGCAGACCCCCGAGTTCCTCGTACACACGTTGACGGTGGCGAACCCAGACCTCGACATCGCTGCGGGCGACCCCGCCGCGTCTCACGAGGTGGCCACCCGGATTCCAGTGGACGGCATGCTGATGGCGACGGCACCCCACATGCACCTGCTGGGCAAGAGCGTCGAGACCCAGCTCGTCCGCTCCAGTGGCCAGCAGCAGTGTCTCACCAAGGTCGACGACTGGGACTTCAACTGGCAGCGGGCCTACGGGTTCACGCAGATGGAGCCGATCTCGATCGACGACCAGATCCGGCTCAAGTGCATCCACGACAACTCACCCGACAACCAGCCCCTGGTGGGTGGCGTGCCGTCGGAGCCCCGCGATGTGGGCTGGGGCGACGGTACCTACGACGAGATGTGCATCGACTTCTTGACCGTCGCCGTTCCCTACCAAGACGACGGGAGCACGGGAACCTGCGCGGGGTTTCGCCCTTGCAACGAGCACTGCGCCACCGATGATCCCTACTGCACCATGTCGTGCATGACGGCCGCAGGCGGCGAGGCGTGCCTGTACTGCGGGGTCGATGCGATGCTCGGCCCTTGCGGTCAGTCGCAGTGCCTCGCGGAGGCCTACGAGCTCGGAGAGTGCATTGAGCAGTGCTCCGAGAGTGACTTCTTCGGGTGTTTGTACGACCGCTGCGATGATCCCATGCGGGCCTACCACGCGTGCTTCGGTCCCCGCTTTGGCGACGACCAGTGCAGAGAGGACCTCGACGCATGCCCCGGTCTGCTCAGCCCCGCGTGACCACGGGCCTCGGTCGGTCCTCGATGCGCCGCCTGGCGATGGTCGCGGTCGTCGGACTCGGGGGGCCCGCGGTGGGGTGCGAGCCGGGCTCGACTCCGCGGGACGAACATTCTGGCGACGACGCGCGCGTTGCCCTGATCCAGCCGGAGGCCTGGACTCCGCTGCCCGCGGACGAAGATCCGTGGCCCGGTCACCGACCATCGCGCGTCGATTGCCCAGACCACGCATGGGGCCCCGAGGCGGGCACCTTCGAGGTCGAGACGGGCACCTGCAACTACGCGTCGTTCGTGCAGCCGCTGGAGCACGGGATCGAGCCTGGGGATCGCCTGTCGTTGACCGTGCACCACCTCCAGCTGTGGGCGCCCGAGCCCGCGAGCGCCCATCTGGCCCTGACCGTCGGCGGCAAGAAGGTCTGGGAGGCGTGGCCTGCGATCCCCAGCCCCGAGCAGGTGATCGATCTCGAGTGGGTCTCGGATACTCGAGTCGATGCCACGGAACCTGTCATCTTGCACCTCCACAACCACGGCATCAACTCGTGGCGGCTGGTCCGGTTCGAGCGCGGCGACCGGTAGTGCGACGAGGCGTTTCGTGTATCGGAGTGTATCCAGGCCGTGTCGGAGGGCGTGGGCTTGCTACGCTGGTCGGCGGTGCACGCCCAGCCACGCATCCTCCTGGTGGAGGACGACGCGCCGCTCGCCAGGATCGTGACTCGGTTCCTGGTGCGCAGCGGGTTCGAGGTGTGGACGTGTGGCACTGGAGCCGAGGTCGATGATGCACTGGCTGCCCACCGCCCCGACCTGCTCATCCTGGACATCATGCTGCCCGATGACGATGGCCTGGAGATCTGTCGGCGAGTGCGGCCCGAGTTCGATGGCCCCATCCTCATGCTGACCGCGCGGGGCGAAGACCTGGACGAGGTCGTGGGGCTGGACGCAGGGGCGGACGACTACCTCGCCAAGCCCGTGCGGCCCCAGGTCTTGCTGGCCCGTCTGCGAGCACTGCTGCGACGCAGCGCACGGCGTGATGCCCCGCGCGAGGTGTTGCGTGCTGGCGTGGTCACCATCGACACCGCGCGACGTCGGGCGCAGGTGGCAGGCCAGGAGATCCAGCTGACCACGGCGGAGTTCGACTTGTTGGTGCTGTTTGCCTCTCGTGTCGGCCAGGTCCTCACCCGCGACGAGCTTCATCGCGAGCTCCGGGGCGTGCCGTTCGACGGCCTGGATCGCTCGGTGGATCTGAGGGTCTCTCGGCTGCGGCGGAAGCTCGGCGATGACTCTCGTTGTCCGCAGTTGCTCAAGTCGGTGCGGGGCACCGGGTATCTGTTCACCGGAGATCCTCCATGATTCGGACCTTCGCTCGCTTCGCGATCGTACTGGTCGCGTTGTTGGTCGGCTCGGCCTCGGTCTGGAGCTTGCTCGTGGAGCCGGCCGTCGAACAGGATGCAGAGCGGAGCCTTCGCTCGGTGCTGCATCCTCCCGTGTCGGCGGCGGCCCGGGCACTGGCCGAGGCCTCGGCGGGTAAGCGGGAGTCGACACGGCTGCAGTGGGAGCGGAACCTCGGGATGCCGCTGGCCTTGCGCGAGCACGCCGGTCCGCCGCCCGGCGAGATCTGGCTGGTGTTGGACCCGGAGCTCCATGTGCTGGCATCGATCGACCCCTCCACGACCTTGCGGGTGGGGCCGGTCCCCAATCCTCCGTGGGATGCGGTCGACGCGTCGATCCGCACGAGTACCTACGTGGATCTGGTCTTCGTGGTGATCGCCTCGGCGGTGCTCACCATTCCGTTATTCCTTGGGCTGCGCCGGCTTCGGCGTGCCGCTGACCGGATCGCGGCCGGGGATGGAGCCGCCCGCTCGGGTCTGACCGGGCGCGACGAGCTGGGCCGCGTGGGGGCGCGCTTCGACGCGATGGCCGATGCGGTGGAGCGCGCGATGGAGGCCCAGCGCGAGCTGATGCAGGCGGTCTCCCACGAGTTTCGCACGCCTTTGGCCCGGCTGCGTTTTCTGGTCGACGAGATCGGGACCGAGGCTGTCGATGGTGGAGCGGTGCGCCAGGAGATGGAGCGCGATCTAACGGAGCTGGACGAGCTGGTCGACGAGATGCTGACCTACGCCCGGCTCGAGCACGGTGGCCCGGAGCCGATGTCGTCGGCGTACGTGCCCGATGTGATCGATGCGGTCGTCTCGGCCGTGGCCGGGCCATCCACCCCGGTACAGATTGCTGGAGGTCCCTCCGTGGCCGCGGCCGTGCCGGCCCGTGACCTCGCACGTGCGGTTCGCAACCTACTCATCAATGCTCAGCGCCACGCCAGCGCCCAGGTGGTGGTGCGGTGGAGCCGTGAGGCGGATGTCGTGAGCATCGTGGTGGATGACGACGGTGAGGGGGTGGAGCCGGCCGAACGCGAGGCGATCTTCGAGCCATTCTTTCGTGGCCCGCGAGGGGGCCATGGGCTCGGGCTCGCGCTGGTGCGCCGGATCGCGGAACGCAGCGGTTGCGTGGTGACCGTCGACGATGCCCCGCTGGGCGGGGCTCGGTTCTCGTTGCGCCTGCCCACGCGGACCGGGTCGAGCGCGTAGCCGCTGCCTCAGCTGCGGCTCACCCAGGCCTGGCAGCGCGCACCGCCGTCGTCGTCGGGCTCCCAGCTCACCTGTACCTGCCAAGGGCGGCAGCACACGTCGCAGTCCTGTACGAACGACCCGTTGACCTCGCGGTCGACCCACAGTGACAGGTGCTCTCCGCACCACGGGCAGACGACGTCGACCTCCTCGCCCATCGCGGGTCAGGCCAGCCCGGCGCGCTCGAGCAGCGGCTGGACCGACGGCTCGCGACCCATGAAGTCCTTGTACAGCTCCATGGGATCGCGACTGTCACCCTGCGAGAGGATGCGATCACGGAACTGGGCGCCGACCTCCGGATTGAACAGCCCCTCGTCGCGGAAACGCGTGAACGCATCGGCGTCGAGGACCTCGGCCCACTTGTACGAGTAGTACCCCGCCGCGTAGCCCACCGCGTGCCCGAACAGGTGGCCGAAGCTGGCAATCATCCCGTAGTCGTCGGGGAGCGGGGCCGGGGCGTGCTCGGCGAGCACCTTGCGGGCCGTCTCCATCACGTCGGCCTCGGTGCCGGGCTGCAGATCGACGTGCATCACCAGGTCGACGGCGGCAAAGCCGAGCTGCCGCATCATCCCGTTGGCGGCACGGTAGGTGCGGGCGCGGGTGAGCTTGGCGAACAGATCCTCGGGGATGGTCTGATCGGTCTGCCAGTGCCGGGCGAACATGTCGAGGCACTGCCGCTCCCAGCACCAGTTCTCCATGATCTGCGACGGCAGCTCGACGAAGTCCCAGGCGACGTTGGTGCCGCCCAGGCTGCGCACCTCCACCCGCGACAGCAGGGGTGCATGAGGTGACCGAACTCGTGGAACAGGGTCTCCACCTCGCGGTGGGTCAGCAGCGCGGGGCGATCGCCCACGGGCGGCGTCACGTTGGCGCAGATGAGACCCAGGTGGGGGGACGCCCCCGGCTCGCTCCACTCGCCCGTGATGAGCCCGTTCATCCACGCTCCGTCGCGCTTGTTGTCGCGCGGGTACGTGTCGACATAGAAGCACCCGAGCAGGGCGCCGTCGCCATCGACGAGCCGGTACGCGTCGACGGTGGCGTGCCAGGTGGGCATGTCCTGCGCCAGCTCGATCTTCACGCCGTACAGGCGCTGCACGAGGTCGAACATTCCGGTCAGGACGCGGGGCAGCGCGAAGAACGGACGGAGCGCTTCCTCGTCGAAGTCGAACCGCGAGCGCCGTTGTTGCTCGGACCAGTACCCCACGTCCCAGGGGCGAAGGGCCGGAGCATCGGCGCCTTCCACCTCGCGACGGAAGGCCAGCAGCTGCTCGTTCTCCA
>JAHZJA010000648.1 GCA_022601155.1 Deltaproteobacteria bacterium
AACAGGAGGGGCTCGAGGCCATTCGCGCAGCCTGTAAGAAGCCGATGGGGCTCGCTCTACTGCAGGGCCCGCCGCTATCCGGCAAATCCACGCTTATCGAGCATCTCGTCGAATCGCGCGACGATGACCAGGAATGCGCGGTGGTCGACGGCAGCGGCTGTTCGCCGGGCGAGCGGGCAGGGCGGCAACAGCGGGTGGTCCGGCCGCCGGCCACGATGACGAACTCGCGGCGCTCGATCCTCGCCAGATGCCGCAGCACGAGACGGTCACCAGCGCGTAGTGAGCGACAGTTCCATCTCCACGATCGATCGCGTGGGATCGGAGGGGAATGGTCGCTCGCGATTCGTGGAGACGAACCCGGCGGCGGCGTAGAAGGCCCGGGCCTCGCTCGCATCCACCGGCACCCACAGCCGTAGGCATGTGCGCGGGGGCCTCTCGGTCCAGCGTCGTACGGCATCGACGAGGGCTCGCCCGACACCGTGTCGCCGATGCTTCGAGTCGACCCACATCCCGCCGATGCGACCCACGTCGGGGTCGTTGCCATCGACCAGCGCGTAGCAGCTCCCGACCACATCCTCGCCGAGCCTGGCGACGAGCATCGCGTTGGGAGCCGAACCCGTCATCGATGTCGCGAGGCGGAGCCAGTAGTCGTCGGGCTGTGTCAGAGCATCGGCTTCGGTCTCGGCGAAGGCCGAGGGCGCGTCACGCAGCGCCCGCAGCCGCAGCGTGCGGACGAGTCGGAGGTCGGCGAGGGGCAGGCGCTCCACCGCGAGCGTGTGTGGTCCAGTCATCGGCGGAGCGAACTGGGGGCCGACAATCGACCCGGCGGGATCCCACGAGGTTTCGACACACTGTCGTGGGGCGCGGCACGGCGAGGTGGACGCCTGGTGCCATCGTCGCCGACCCCCTGGCTGGCCTGCGGTGGTGACCAGAGGTCTTGGGGTCCGTGTCTGCGGACGCCGATCGCCGCCGACCGCTCGGCGTCCGCATTGGGGTTCGACGCCCGGATGGCACGAGGGCCACGGGGCGCTCCACCGACGGCACAGGGGTTCTCGTATCGACCGCGCTCGGGACGCTGTGAGGGGTCCTGGCTTGCATCGGCTTGCATAAACGTTAGACAAACACTATCTCAAGGGCACCACGAGATTTCCCGGCAGAACGGTCAACCGACGGCTTAGACGAGGCTGTGCTCGCAAATGAGCCGCCTAGCCCCACCTCGCAGCGTTGCCCGTTCTTCCTCACATCCTTCTGCAAAGATTCAATTCGGAAGCAAAGATCACCGTGTTCAATCGAGCTCTTACCCTAGTTGCGATCAGCGCTATTGGCGCGTCTCTCGGTGCTTGCCGCTCGGATGTCGACGCCTGCCTCGAGTCCCAGTCGTCGTCCCAGACAAGCGATCGCTTCGTGGCCGGCAGCACCTTCTACCTGCCGCGAGTCGACGGCGGCGACAAGTGTGACGGTCTGAGCTGGCGGCTGTCCACGCAGCCCAGCGGCAGCGAAGCATCGGTCGTCGATGGAGCCGACGGCTACGCCCGCCTGACCCCCGTGGTGCCCGGCCGCTATGCCATGACGCTCGAGGGCGGCAACGACTCGCGGTCGGTCGAGCTCGGGGTCGTCTCGGCCGACGAGCGCCCGTTCTACAACCTCAACTACTACCCCTCGCACTCCGCTGAGCGTGTGGGTGAAGAGCTGTGGGTCGCCAACGTCCAGGTGTCCAGCATTACCCGCATGGATCCCGGCAGCCTGGACGTCCTCGGCGAGATCCCGGTTGGTCCGTGGCCCGTGTCGCTGGCGTGGCACGAGGGCATGGATTTTGCCGTCGTCGCCCAGCGCGGCAGCGACACCCTCGGCCTGGTCGACGTGGCGAGCGGTCGCCTCATCGACGCGATCTGGGTCGGCGACGAGCCCTCCAACGTCGTGCTGTCCCCCGACGGCGAGACGGCGTACGTGGCCCTCAAGAGCGAGAGCGCGGTCGCGGTCGTCGACCTGGCGTCGCGAACCCGTCGTGCGCGGATCGACGTTGTCGCCGATCCTCTTGCCATGGCCATCTCACCCGATGGCAGCCGCCTGTGGGTGGCCAGCCACCGCTCGGGCCAGCCGAGCCGTCATCCCTACGCATCCGATTCGGTGGAGGCGGAGCGGGACATCGCGGTGGTCGACACCGAGACCGACGAGGTCGTCGACTGGTGGCTGGACGTGGGTACGACCCTGACCGCGCTGATGTACCGCGAGGAGACCGACGAGCTGATGCTGTCGCGGCTGCTCAACGACACGATGGCTCCCCTGGGCGACGAGACGCAGCCCAGCTTCACCTACGAGGTTGCCGCGCTCGACCCCAGCTCGGGTGATGTGCTTCGATCGACCGATGTCGGTCGCCAGGCCACCGCCGCTGGGCTCGCGGTGTCGCTCCACGGCATGACGCTGGCGGAGGGACGGCTGTGGGTGGTCGCCGAGAGCTCCGACCTCGCGGTCGCGCTCGATCCCGACAGCCTCGCGGAGCTCGGCCGGGTCGACGTTCCCGGACGCCCCCGCAGCATCGTGGCCCTCGGCAACGAGGTCTTCGCCCACGGCGCGCAGGGTCCGTCGCTGACCAAGATCGTGGGGCTCGAGACCGTCGCCAGCGCTGCCCCGACCACCGATTCCCGCTCGGCCACGGTGGCCGCAGGTCAGGCCTACTTCACCGGGGCGGGCCAGCAGTACGCGGTCAACTGGTCCTGCAACGCGTGCCACGTCGACGGGCTGTCGGACACCCTGGTCTGGAATGCCGGGCCGTTCTCGGCTGAGAAGGTGAGCCGTCCGTTCTACTGGCTCGAGGGCACCTACCCCCTGGGCTGGGACGGGTACCTCAGCTCGGTCGACAACTATGCATTCACCGTCAACACCAACGTCGGCGTGCGGCCCACGACCGAGGAGCACGCGGCGCTGTCGGCCTACCTGTCATCGCTCATGCCGCCGCCCGCGGCCAACGGTGCGACCGAGCGCGACGGCTCGCTGACCGAGCTCGCGCTCGCGGGCAAGGCGCTGTACGAGGGCAAGGCCGCCTGCTCCAGCTGCCATCCCCTCCCGCTGACGACGACGCGGCAGGTGCTCGCGACCGGAGTGACCGAGGGCACCACCGACATCCCGGGTCTCGTCGGTGCCTACCGGCTCGGCGTGTGGCACAAGCGTGGTGAAGGCACCACGCTGTCCGGCGCCGTCGACGAGGTGTTCGCGAGCCTGGGCGATCCGCAGCTCGACGAGTCCGAGCGAGAGGCGCTCGACCGGTTCTTGCTGGAGATGACCGCCCGCAACTTCTTCGTGTTGTCCACCGAGCCGCGCGCGGGAGACACCGCAATCGCGATCGATCAGCCCATCAACGTCACCTTTTCTCACCCGGTGTTCGACGACTCGAGCAACCTCGCGCGGGTCGGCCTGCGCGGCCCCGACGGGGCCGAGGTGCCCGTCGATCGAGACGTCTCGGAGGACGGCCGCCACCTGCTGCTGACACCACAGGCGCCGCTCGAGCACGGCACGGAGTACGTGGTGGCGATCGATCCCCAGTTCGAGAGCTTCGACCAGGGGACGCTGTGGGCCCCGGACACGAGCGCTCCCGCGGCATGGGAGAGCCCGCTGACGACCGCCAGCGCCCCCGCCCTGCGACTGGAGGGGTCGTACCGGTGGACGGTCGACATGCCGACCGCAGACTTGGAGGAGCAGGCCTTCGATCTGGACCAGACGCTGGAGGTCTCGGTCGACATGGTGGTGACCGAGACCGCAGGCGGCGGCGAGGCGGTGATCGACTACGGCCAGGATCTGGTGCTCGAGCGGGCTTTCGTCATCGACGGAGACACCGTGCGCAGCCCGGCGCTGCCAATCCCCATCGGTCCGAGCTTCGCCGACAGCACGGGGATGCAGGCCACCTTCGTGGACGAGGACGGCGACGGGGTCGGTGACTTTGCGGAAGGCGAGCTCACCATCTCGGGCCCGGGCTTCCTCGAGTCGGGGATCACGTGGCGACTGACTCGCCAGACCGGCGGGGGCGAGTGCGTCGAGGGCTCGGCGGGCGAGCTTCCCGTCACCGTGGTGGCGTCGCCCGATGGCCCGGTAGTCGACTGGGGCTCGACGGAGCCGGATGCCGTCGGGGTCTATTTCATTGGTCCCGATGCGCTGCCACCCGCCGGCCCCGGACAGCCGGTCACCGGAGGAGAGGTGTTCTGGGCGGCGCAGCTCGAGGAGTTCCCCAACGGCTTCGCGGGTCCTGTGACCTACGGCGTCGTCCCGCCCGGGGCCGTCGACGAGACGGCCGGCGTCGGCGGGGGTGACGGACCAGTCGCGCTGGAGCCCGGCATGTGCGTCAAGGTCAACGTACTGACGACGAACTTCCAACAGGGCGAAGCGACCTTCATCGTGCAGTAGCCAGGCCCAACGAGCCT
>JAHZJA010000649.1 GCA_022601155.1 Deltaproteobacteria bacterium
TCGAGCTCCGCAGACAAACGCCGATCCCGCTGCTGGAGCTGCGCAAACTGCTCCTCGATGCGGGCCTGCTTGTCGGTGATCTCGTCGTCTTTTTCGATCAGCTGCTCGCTCTGCACAACCAGGGCTCGCGTGCCCAGAGCAGCCAGCGCGAGGACAGCCACCCCTCCCATGCCCACCGCCCGCCGAAGCGGGCGCTTGACGATCGCGCGCAGCTCGGCGAGCAACGCCTCCATCGACGGCCACCGATCGCCCGGCTCGGCAGCCATCCCACGCACCACCGCCTTGCGTAGGGCGGCGGGAATCGTGGGCCCGCGGGGCACGGGCTTGATCTCGCCGTCCTCGATCGCCACCAACAACTGGGCCGACGAGCTCCCGACGAACGGCCGCTGGCCATACAGCACCTCGTACAGCGACACGCAAAAGCTGAACTGGTCGCTGCGAGCATCGGTGTCGCGCCCGCGCATCTGCTCGGGAGGCATATAGGCCGGGGTCCCCATCACCACCCCGGTGCGGGTCAGCGATGTGTCTGCAGACTCGCTGTGCAGCGCATCGGCCCACTCCGGCTCGGACTCGACCTCTACCGGATCGTCCCGTCGTGCCAATCCGAAGTCCAACACGCGCGGGCGTCCCTTGCCGTCGATGATCGCGTTGTCGGGCTTGAAGTCCCGGTGCACCAGCCCTTGCTCGTGCGCTGCGGCGAGCCCCTGTCCAAGCCGGATGAACAGCCTCACGCACGCCTTCCACCCCGGTCGAGGATCCTGCTTCATCCATTGCCGGGGGGTCTGGCCCCTGACCAGCTCCATCGCCACGAACGTCCGACCGTCGACCTGTCCAACCTCGTACACCTGCACGACGTTGGGGTGCGACAGCTTGGCCATCGCTTGCGCCTCGCGCCGCAGCCGTGCGGTTTGTCGATCACCAAGATGCTCGTGCAGCACCTTGAGCGCCACTTGACGATCGAGCTCCAGATCGAAGGCCCGCAGCACCACCCCCATGCCTCCACGCCCCAGCGTCCCGAGCACCACGTAGCGGCCCAGGCGGTGCGGCGCGCCCGCCTGCGAGCCAAACAAAGACCCGCGCACGTTGTTGTACACCGCCATGTCGAGCGCGCCCGCGGGCTCGTACTGCAGCGCAGTGGCCATCGCGTTGGCCTCCTCGGGGGTCCGGGCCGCCTCACCGTGCGCCCGCTCGACGCGCTCACCCGTGCCCGACCCGCCAGCCTCCGACTTCTTCGCAGACTCGTGCTCGTCACCCATCGACTCGTCTCGGGGCGCCATGATGCCCCCCCGATGCTACGCCGGTGAAGCCGACGCCCCGAGAATTCGCTCCCCGAGCAGCCGCGTCCACTTGTCCATGTCGACGGTTACTTCGCGCACCATCGCCGCCGCCGCCGTGCTGTTGCCGAGCTCTCGTGCGAGCAGCTCCTTGGCCCGGCGCAGGCGAGTCTTGGCGGTGCCCTCGGGGATGTCCACCACGTCGGCTACATCACGGATCGTCAGCCGCTCCCAATAGACCAGCTGCACGATGATCTGGAGGTCGAGCGGCAGCCGAACGATCGCACCATGGAGAAGCTGGCACTGCTCGTCGCGCGCCACGAACGTGCTGGGCGAGGTGCGCAGATCCGCGACCGAGTTCTCCATCATCCCCCGGAAGCGACCGTCGCGATCACGATCGCGAAACCGCCGCCGCAGCACGTTGCGAGCGATGCCGAACAGGTACGCGCGGAAGTTCACGATGTCGGTGGTCTTGCCCTCGATGCAGGCCAGGAACGTCGCCTGGACCGCGTCGTCGATGCCATCGACGTTGGTGGCCACGAAGAACCGACACACCGCGCCAAAGTGCCGGTTGAACAGCACATTGCCGGCCCCGACATCGCCGTCGCGCCACCGGGCGAGCAGCTCGAGGTCGCTGGACACCAAGGCAGCATAGCGCGCCCGGTCTTGGACGGGCCAGGGCCCGGGGAGGGCACCGCGGGACAGGCGCTCCGCGTCGAACGTGGCCTCCGAGGCGTTCGGTGGCCGAACGGTCGTCGGGTTCTGCGTCGGTCAGGCCGGAGCTCGCACGCGGTCGGTGCGTCTCACGATCGGCACGTCGTCCCGAGAATACAGCCCCCCAGCGCGCCGCGGTCGGACTCACCGAACACCAGAGCGCTCACACGGACTGGCTCGGACGACCACGCATGCCGCCCAAAGCTGCCGATCGCCTCGATCATGGCGGTGACTCCAGCCGCCGCTCCAACGTCGCCCATCGCCGCGTTGGTCGAACGCAACAGCAGTGGTTCCGGCATCAGCTCGGTGTTGCGCAGGTAGGCACGGGCGAACCCGCGCGCCCAACTTCGTTCGCCCGTCTGGGCAGAGAACACCCCATCGGTCCGCCCCGGGAAGCGACGGTGGAGCTCTGCAAACAGCGCGGTGAGGCCCTGCGCACGGTTTGGTGAGGCCCCGGCTTGAATCTGTTCGAAGCTCACCGGCTCGGTCGAGGTCGCCGTCGCAAGCACCTGAGCCAGCAGGGTCGAGGCTTGGAAGTGTGAGGGCCGAGCCACCAGCAAGCATGCCGCAGCCTCGCTCGAGACCCGCCCCTCCCGGCTCCGAACCCCCAGCGCCACGCCTCGCTCGTCGAGCGCATCCAGCGTCGATCGATCGACCAGGGAGTCCACGCCGATGACCAGCGCCAGGGGAGCATCGCCGACGGCAACACGTCGACCCGCGGCGATCAGGGCGTTGAACACCCCAGCTCGACCGTGGTGGGTGATGGCAGGGGGATCGATGATCGCGTGCGCACCCGTGTGCTCGTGGACCTGGTCCCGCACGGCCGCGAGCAGTGCCGCGGTGTGGAACGGCGAGCGATCGGCGTCATCGGGCAGCGCCATGAATACCGGGATCTGCCGCACGCCTGCCTGGCCGACCGCGGTCGACCCGTGCAACGCGTCGTACAGCGCATGCTCGAGCAGGTGGATCATCCGATCTTGGCGCGAGCTGGCGGGGTCGAGCGCTTGGAGTCGACACACCGTCAGCTGTCGACCGTCGTCGGTGACCTCGAACGGCGTCACTCCGGCGTCCATGGCCGCCGTGGCTGCCGTGAGGTACAGGCCCTGCGGACAGGCGAGCCCCATGCCGACGATATCCAGCGAGGGGCGGCTGTTCATGCGACCTGCTCCTCACGCACGGTCACGGCCCGCAGCACGCCCATGTCGGGGACGACCGGCGCGTTCGCACGCCAGGTCAGCGTCACGACGCCTTCGTCGGGCTCGAGCAAGACTTCGTCGAGCACCATGGCCCGCTCCACCGTGTTGCTGCGCAGGCGAAACTCCGCCCGCATGGCGAACGACGGCAGCGTGAATCGAATGGGCCCGTCCGGATGCATGCCCACCAGCGCCACCGGTTCCCCGCCCGTCAGGTAGGGGATGGCGCACATTCCAGGCGTGGCGGCGCTCAACAGCTGTGGCCTCACGTCGTCTGGCCACAGCGGCGCTCGCGTACGAACCCACACCTCATCGTATGTGCCCGCGTAGTGGTGGCGAGGCGCCCAGTGTCGAGGGATGGGGCCGAACCCCTGCGGGGCCGGGCGATCGGCAGGGCTTCGCAACAGGCGACTCGGATCCTCGACGTTGGGTAGCCGCTGGCGCTTGGCCGCTCGAGCGCTCTCGAACAACCCTCGGCCGACCGGGTTGCGCCCGCCTGCCCCTGCCGCCGAACCCCGCGCCGCGTCGGTGCGCCCGCCAAAGCAGCGCTCGTACGACAGCGGCATGCGGTCGAAGGGCACCGGTGTCGTGGGCTGCCATCCGAATGCGCCCTCGGTCCAGATCCGCTCCCCAAAGACCGCCGCCGCACGGGTGATCGGACCCACCCGAACGCCCACGTCCACGCGCCCCGTGGGGACGCCCCCGGGCGCACAGGCATGCCCGTGGACGTGCACGTCCGTCCCCGGTCGCTCCGGGACCGCCTGGCCCTCGTACCGCAGGCTCGATTCGACCGGATCCCCCCAGTAGACATCCTCGACCCGCGGGGGTTGCTGCACCGCGCAGGGAACGAGACGCTCGGGAGGCGGCTTCGTCGGGAGGGGGAGGTCGAAGCGACCGCTGACGACCACCACCGCGAGATCGTCGTTGGCCAGGCTCGACGTCGGCCAACAGCAGGCCTCGAACGGAGTCTGATTGTCGATCACCGGACGATCA
>JAHZJA010000650.1 GCA_022601155.1 Deltaproteobacteria bacterium
CCGACCCCGCCCAGAGCTACGACCAAGGTCAGGCGTACGCTGCCGACCCCGCCCAGAGCTACGACCAGGGCCAATACGCCGCCGAGGTCGATCCTGCTCAGAGCTACGACCAAGGTCAGGCGTACGCGGGCGACCCCGCCCAGAGCTACGACCAGGGTCAGTACGCCGCCGAAGCCGATCCCGCCAACAGTCAGCACCAAGGCGAGTACGCGGGCGACCCCGCCCAGAGCTACGACCAGGGCCAGTACGCGCCGGCCGAAGCCGCGTCGGACCAGCCGACGGAAGCCGCCACCATGGTCTACGAGCCCGGGGAGTACGCCGAGCCGCCACCCGGCTACGAGACCCCCGTGCACATCGAGCCCGTCGGGGCCGCCGACTCTGGGGTCCACGCAGGCGACCCGGCGCAGAGCTACGACCACGGTCAATCCCCCGACGCAGCGCACAGCCAGGACCAGGGCCACTACCCGGCCGACGAGGTGCCGCTGAACATGGACGAAGCTGGAGCGGTCGCCGAGCCCGTACCCAGCGGGGGCACTTCACCCATGTTCCTCGGCGACGATCCACCGCCCTACGCCGACCACGAACCTGCGCCCGAGACGATGTCGATCTCGACCGACGACTTCGAAGAGCCGGAGGGCTAGGAACACCGCGAGCGTCTGCGCTCGCCATGCTCGACCCAGAGCCTCGGCCCGATGCCCATCGGGACCGGGGCTCTGCTGCGATTGGCGGTCGAGCGTCCTGGCTAGTTCGACAGCAGCCAGACCACGACGGCCACCGCGGCGAGCACGAGGACGCCCACCGCGACGATCACGACCGTGCGATTGCCCTTGGCTGCAGGCACCACGGCGCGGGGGCCTGTGTGCACGAGGCCCTCAGAGCTCGGGTGCGACATCGGTCCCGAAACGGGACCGGACAGCGGACCCGATGGAACGACCGAGACCGGGCCCGAGACGGGACCGGAAAGCGGGCCGGTTACCGGGCCGGAGGGAGGTCCGGCATCCGGCACCCCCAGGGGGAGCGCACCCGGTCCCGAGCCCGGAGGTGTAACCATCGTCTTGGGTCGATTGCCTGGCGGGGCGAGACCGGGCCGCGGGGGCTCGGTGACGGGAACCGTATCGGCGCTGGGGTGACCGGAGGCCGCCTCGTGCGGGGGGGCGGTCGAAACGACGGTGCCACTGGAACTGGGCGGAGCACCGCCCACCACGGTCTGGCCCGACACGGCAGGCGGCGGTGCCTCGCGGGCGACCTCGGCCACGGCGTCGGGATCGAGGCCCGCGCCACCAGGATCGGCGGCGGGCTGGAACACGGTCCATCCCTTGGCATCCGACTCGCCGGGCTCCGCCGCGCCGCCCAGCTGCTCCGGGCTCGCGTCGTCGATCGGCTTCTCCATGAACATGGTCCAGCCGCGCTTCTTGTTCGGCGCCTCCGAGTCCGAACGACGTCGGGGCGTGGGCATCACGGGACCCCCGCTGGGGGCTGCGGCTGCGGGTTCGGCCTCGACCGGGGGCTGGGCCGTCACGTCGGCCGCACCGGGATCGTAGGGCGGCAGATCGGCTCCAGGCTCGCGTCGCGTCGGGGCGGAAGCGGCGGCCTGCACCGGTGCGGCGGGCTCCGGGGTGGGAGCGACGACAGGCGCCTCGGCCACCGGGGCAGCGGCACCGTCATCGACCGACTCGGTGAACATGGTCCAGCCGCGGCTCTTGGGACCACCGGCGGGGTCGGCCGATGGCACAGCGGGAGCCTTGGCCGCCACCGGGACCGTGGCCGAAGACTCGAACACCGCGCTCGGGCTCGACGTTGGCGGTGCGGCCACGCTGGGTGCTGCCGGAACCTGGGGGGCAGAGACCGAGGGCACGCGCGGCGCCGAGACAGCAGGTGCCGTGGGTACCGAGGGCGCACTGGGGGCAGAGACAGCGGGTGCGGCTGCGGCCTTCGCCTCGTCGCTCTCGTCTGCCTTCATGAACATGGTCCAGCCGCGGGTGCTCGGCTTGGGCGCGGCCTCTCCCACGGTGGGCGCAGGGGAAGCGGGAGCGGGAGCGGGAGCCTCGGCCGCTGCCTCCGCGGCCGGCTCGGCAGCGGCGTCCTCGTCCCCTTCCATGAACATGGTCCAACCACGCGTGCGGGGGCTGCCCTCCGCGGCTGGGGCAGCGGCGGGTGCGGGCGCTTGCTCCTTGGCCTCGGCGCCAGCACCCTCGGCCCCTTCCTCGGCCTCCATGAACATCGTCCAACCACGCGTCTTGGGCTTGGCCGGGGTCTCGGGCGGCGCCGGCTCGGCCGCGGCACCTGCTTGCGCGTCGCCCCCTTCGGCCTCCATGAACATGGTCCACCCCCGTGTCTTGGGCTTGGCGGCGGGCGCGTTGTCGACGGGCGGCGCCACCTTTGGTGATGCGGGCGCCTGGCTGTCCTCCGCCTTCATGAACATGGTCCAGCCGCGGCTGCTGGGCCCCCCTGCTGCGGCCGGAGCCTGACCAATCGACGGCGCGCGAGGAGCCGTGCCCGCCCCTCCTGCGATGGCCCGCAGATCGGTGAGGAACTGCTTGAGCATCATCGGCCGCATGCGCGGGTCGGGGCCCAGAGCACGACGAAGCCGGGCGTGCACACCTTCGGGAAGCGTTCCGGCCAGGTGCATCGGCAGCTGCGTCGCGGCGTCGCCGGGGTACAGCGATCCGCCGGTCAGCAGCATATGCATCAACGCCGCGAGGTTGTAGATGAGCGTGCGCTGGTCGACGACCTTGCCCTCGATCTGCTCGGGCGCAATCGTGTCCAACGGACCGCGGCTCTTGCCGCCGTGCGGCTCGCCCACGGCGAACCCGGCCACCACGATCTCGGTGTCGCTGACGAACACCACGCGGGGGCCGAGGTTGCGGTGGATGACGCCTGCCTTCTGTGCCTCGAGCAACGCGCCGCCGACATGCTCGACCAGCGCGGCCGCATCGGCTGCCTCGAGCGGGCCGTTGGCGAGCACATCGTCGAGCCGCTGCGGCGGGAGCGGGCCGTTGACCTCGTAGATTCCGCCTTGGGGCAACTTGCCACAAGCGAGTACGGAGGCGACCCGCCGCGAGTTCACGGCTTGGAGCTGACGCAGCTCGCGAAGACTTCGCTCTAGGACCAACCCCGAGGGAAAACAAGACGCGTCGTAGGCGGTCAGCACGACCGCCTGCCCGTCCCGATCGGTGGCGGCATAGCTGCATGCGCCTTGCCGCGCCGGTCCTGCCGCGCCGACCTGAAACTGCGCGTCGACGACCGTTCCCGGGGAAAGCTGTGCTGTGCTCATAGACGGCTCCGTGCCCTGCGGGGCGCCGCCGCTGAGACTACGGTGCGCGCGCCACGTGGATCAAGGAACCGGCAGTTCGCGCGTCGGTACGACAGGTGCGATAGCGGGCGCAGACCAGGTTCGTCGGGTCCGCTTTCAGTGCCCTTTCGAGCGATCGCGTCTTCAGCTGGGTGCCGCGTCGAGCGGCCAAGGTCGTCGGCTACCCTGGCTCGACCGGCGACGGTCGTGCCGCGGGGGGTCGACCCTTGGGCTCAGCCGTCGGTCTTCGACTCGGGCGCAGCGGCATCCCGAGGCTCACCACACTCCGCGAACAACTCGGCGTACGACAAGGTGCTCTTCTGGGCCTGCTTGGCCTTCCGAGCTCGGCCCATGCGCTTATTCCGAAGGTTGCGCTTGGTGCGGGTCTGTACCGTGAACGAGGACATGGTCGGCGGTATTTAGGGTGGCCACGCGGCGGTGTCAAGCCCGGGGCCCCTCCCCTCCACCACGGATGCGGCACTCCCGCGAGCGCAATCGGCTCGTGGCGGGGTCTACAGGGGACGAGGGTAGATGCCCGATCCTTGTGTGAAGACCCGCTCCACCCCCAGGACGCCGTCGATACCCTTGAGCTCGGCCATCAGTCGCTCGAGCTGGGCGCGTGTGGAGACCGAGGCGTGAAACGTGTTGATCGCGCGATCTCCGTTGGCGAACGACCGGCAGTTGGCCTGCTTGATGTTGACGCCGTTTCCAGAGAACGCGCGGCTCATCTCCGCGAGTAGACCCACCATGTTGCCGGTGCGGACCTCGACGGTGACCGGGCGCTCCAAGGCCAAGCCCGGCTCCCACACCAGGAACACCCGTCGCTCACTCAGCATGTCGAGCGCCTCGGGGCAGCCTTCGACGTGGGCGCTGATCCCTCGACCCGCCTCGAAGACGCCGGTGAGCGGATCGCCAGGGACCGGCGAGCAGCACGGCGACAGCTCCACCGTCGCGCGGCCTCCCCCCGGCGCGGTGACACGGTTGCGGGTGACTTCGATGGGCGCGGTGGGAGTGGCTCCCAGCGCGGTCCCCTTGCCGTCACGTCCACGCGCGCGGGCCACCCGACGAAACACGCGGGACAGCAGGTTGCCGTCACCGATGTCCTCGGGCGGCACCTGGGGCACTCCATCGCGGTTGGCCAGGGCTCGTGCGAGCGCCTCGGCCTCGACCTGCCCGGCTCCGACCGCCGCGTAGATTCCATCGATGTCCCGGGCTTCCCGGGGCAACCCGAGCTCTTCGCCCTGCTCGACCACCCAGCCGCGCGACTCGTAGTCCGACAGTGACAGCCCCCGCCCGGTGAGCAACTGCTCCACCAGGCTCCGGCCGACCTCGCGCAGATGCTCACGCTCCTGCTGCCGCAGGTGCTGTCGGATCTTGGTCTTGGCGCGAGAAGTGACGCACATCGTCATCCACTCTGGCCGCGGACCATGGTTGGGGTTGGTGATGATCTCCACCGTGTCGCCCTGGCGCAGGTGGTAGCGCAGCGGAACCGCCTGTCCGTTGACCCTCGCCCCCGAGCAGTGCATCCCCACATCGGTGTGGATGGCAAAGGCAAAGTCGATCGGGGTGGAGTCCTTGGGGAACGTGTGCACGTCGCCCCCGGGCGTGAACACATAGATCTCGTCTGCGAACAGGTCGGCCTTGACCGCCTCGATGAACTCGTTGGGGTCGGAGACGTCCCGTTGCCAGTCCATCAGCCCGCGCAGCCAGGCCAGATGCTCGGCCTCACCACCGGGATGGCTGCCATCCTTCCAGGCCGCCGCGATTCCCCGCTGGGCAACGTCGTCCATGGCCCGTGAGCGGATCTGGATCTCGACCCGGCCTCCCTCTCGACCGACGACCGAGGTGTGCAAGCCGCGATAGTGGTTGGGCCGTGGCAGCGCGATGTAGTCGCGGAACCGGCCGGGCACGGGCTGGAAGTGGGCGTGCAGCAGCCCCAGCGCGGCGTAGCAGGCCGCCCGGTCGTCGGTGATCACCTGGAACGTGACGATGTCCGACAGCTCGAGGGTGCGGCCGGTCGCCTCGCGCCGGCGGTGCACACGGTATGGCGTGCGCAGGGTGGCCCGCACGGTCACCACGCCCCCGTGCTCGCGCCAGTCCATGCTGCTGCTCTCGGCTCCGCCGAAGTCGGGGCGCGCACTGGGAGGCGGGCTCCGGCCGTCGAACGAGCGCTGCAGCCCCTCGAGCGCGAGGTCGGGCTGGCCCGGGTGGCGGCTGAGTACCCCGGAGATGTCCTTGCGCACCGCCGCGAACGACACCGGCTCGAGGTAGCGAAACGATAGATCCTGCAGCTCGCGACGGACGCCCTCGAGCCCCAGGCGGTTGGCCAGCGGCGCGTAGATCTGCATCGTCTCGCGGCTGATCCGCTCCCGCTTGTCGGTCGCCATGTGCTGCAGCGTCCGCATGTTGTCGAGGCGGTCGAGCAGCTTGACCATCAGCACCCGGATGTCGCGGCTCATCGCCAGCAACATCTTTCGGAAGCTCTCGGCCTGTTGGGTGGCGCGAGACAGGTAGGGCACCTTGCCCAGCTTGGTGACCCCGTCGACGATGTTGGCCACCTCGCGGCCGAACTGCTCGGTGAGCTCGAAGACGGTGATCTCGGAGTCTTCCACCGCGTCGTGGAGCAGGCCCGCGGCCACCGATGCCGAGTCGAGCCCCAGCTGGGCGATGCTGTGGGCGACGCGCACCGGGTGCACGAAATACGGCTCGCCGCTCTTGCGCCGCTGCTCGGCGTGGGCCCGGCTGGCAGCCTCGAACGCGCGGGTGATGAGCCCTTCGTCGGGGTGGGACTGGCGACGGCGTAGCAGCTGCACCAGCTCGGTCAGCGCGGTTCCGTCATCCAGACCGGCCTCGGTGACCTCCGGCGCTGTGGGCCCCCAACCCGGGCCCCCCCACGCCGCCGGCTCCGCCACGGCGCTCGGGAGCCCTGCGGTCAAAGCAGCTGCTCCTGGCCCGACAGGACTTGCTCGGCCATGGGCGCCAGACGCTGCCGTGTGTGCACCTGAGACAGGTACACCGCTCGCAGCGCATCGTAGGACCGTTCGATCTCGTCGTTCATCACGAGGTAGTCGTATTCATCGTAGTGCCGCAGCTCTTCGCGAGCCACTCGGATGCGTCGCTCGATGACCTCGTTGGAGTCGGTGCCACGACCTCGCAGTCGTCGCTCCAGTTCCTTGAGGCTCGGCGGCAAGATGAACACGAGCACCACGTCGTCTGGAAACTTCTGACGAAGTTGGTGCCCTCCTTGATAGTCGATGTCGAACAGCAGGTCGTGGCCGTCCTCGATCGCGTCGGCCACCCGCTGCGACGAGGTGCCATACATGTTGCCGTGGACCATCGCGTACTCCGCGAACTCGTCGCGCGCGATCATCTCTTGGAACACGGCCGGGGTGACGAAGTTGTACTCGACGCCGTCGGTCTCGCCCGGACGGGGCGGACGCGTGGTGTAGGAGACGGAGAACCCCAACCTGGGGAACTCCGAGCGCAATCGCGTGCACAGCGTGGTCTTGCCGGCCCCCGAGGGCGACGACACCACCAGCAGCAGCCCCCGAGGCTTGCTCGGCGGCCTACTCGACATTGTGCACCTGCTCGCGAACGCGCTCGATGACCCCCTTTGCCCCGATCACGATGCGGCTGCCGTCATGGCTGGTGATCTTTCCACCAATGGTGGTGATCTCCCGCAGCAGTTCCTGCGCCACGAACTCCAGTGTCTTGCCCTGGCCGGCCGCCGCCGATGCGGCGATCACCTCGCCGAGCTGACTCAAGTGGCTCTCGATTCGGGCGAGCTCCTCGGCCACGTCACCACGGGCGACGACGATCGCGATCTCTTGGGCAACGCGATCGCGGTCCACGGCGTCGGCACCCAGCCTCGCGGTCAGCTGCTCGAGCCGAGCGGTGACCCGCGCCGCGAGCCGCTCTTTCTCGGGCGGCAGACACGCGACCAATCCTTCGACGTGGGTGGCCAGCTCGGACGCGAGCTGCTCGATCGCCGTGGCCAGCGACTCACCCTCGCGCTCGCGAAAATTGCACAAGCTGTCGATCGCCTCGTTGACGACCTCGGGGAAGAAGTCTGGAGGCGTGGGCGGAGCCTCGACG
>JAHZJA010000651.1 GCA_022601155.1 Deltaproteobacteria bacterium
ACTCGCCCATGTCGTCGCAGTCCTCGCCAGCCGTGGTGTTGATGACCCCGTCGCCACACATGGCGTCGGTACAGTCGCCGTCGCATGTGGCCGTCTCGCCGCCCATACCCATGCCGTCGCCATCGCATTGCTCGCCGGCGGAGATGTTGATCAGCCCGTCGCCGCAATCGACGGTCGTGCAATCAGCGTCGCACATGTCTGAGCGGCCGCCGTCGTCGCAAGTCTCGCCCGCGGTGGGATTGACGACTCCGTCGCCGCACATGACCGTGGTGCAATCGACGTCGCACATGGCCGTCTCACCGCCCACGCCCATCCCGTTGCCGTCACAGTCCTCGGCGGCCGATGTGTTGACGATGCCATCACCACACATTGCGGCGGAGCAGTCGGCGTTGCACATGGCCGACTCGCCTGCGTCGTCACAAGCTTCGCCTGCGGCCATGTTCGTCACTCCATCACCGCACGTAGCGAAGGTACAGTTGGCGTCGCACGCGGCCGACTCGCCCATGTCGTCGCAGTCCTCGCCCATCCCGACGACTCCGTTCCCACAGATCTCGCCTGTGCATGGGTTCGGCGATCCTGGCGAGTCGGTGGTGAACGCGGGCAGCTGGTTTGCGTCGCCGTTCTGCCACACGCCGGTCGCATCAGGGCAGCGGAAGGCATGGGACGGGCTCGAGATACCGTCGTCGACCTGCTGGCAGTTGGGCCCGGCCAGACCCGAGGAACCAGGGCCGTAGGGCAAGTCGGAGCTGGAGGGATGGATGAAGACGACCGTGTCGAACGCGATCGACCACGGGATGAAATCGAGGATGCCGTCGGCGTCGACATCCAAGTTGTCACCGACCGAGGCCGTCATCCCCCCGACCAGCAGGTGGGTCACCGTGTCGAGGTTCTCGAGGTTGAGCGAGGTGGTGAGGTCGGGTATCGGCCCGAGGGAGAACGTCGGCTCGGCCATGAGGAACGAACCCGACGGCGGGATGACGCTGCCGGTCAGGTCGACGACGGTCTCCACCTCCCCGGTCGGGAAATCGCCGATCACGACATACTGGAGGTCGGTGAGTCCGGTGCCAGGGGGGCCGGCAATCTCGACGTACTCGTCGTCGTCGGCCCCCGGCTGGCTGATGCGGATCTCGTTGATGCTCAGCGGGGGAGGACCTCCACAGATCACGGGGCACTGGGTCGCCGCGAGAGCCCCGCATGACGCATCCCACTCGGTCCCGCAGCACGACGAGTCCGCGGCACAGACCGCCTCCTGGCACAGAGGGTTGGTACACCCCGGGGTGTTGGTGGCGCTGGGGCTGCAGCAATCGCTGTCGGGCGGGTTGCCGGCCGTGTAGAGCACGGCCGTCGTTGCTGGGATCACGCCGCCGGCGGTGTTGCACTGGTACGTCAGGCCCAGTGTCGAGGCCGCGTTTTGGATGCCCACGGTGCTACTCGAGCCGCTGTTGGCGTCCTCGGCCACCATCATGAGAAACGAATCGTCGGAGTGGAACAGGACCACCTCGAAGTCGACGGCCTCGAGCGGGTTCTGGCCGCCGACCCACTGGAACACGCTGACGCCCGCGGGCTGCATCGGAAAGCCGAGGGCGGCCGCCTCCGCCTCGGTGAAGTATTGGTAGAAGACGGTGGTGACCGGCACGTCGTGCAGGGGGTAGATCCGGAAACCTCTCCCCACGCTGGGAGGGTCGGGGAGGGGACAGTCGTTCGTGACGTCGTTTGCGGCGCCGAGGTCGTCGGTGAGGATCCCGTGACTGGTGGCGACCATCTCCAGCAGCGGGGCTCCGTACACGACGAACGGAGCCCCCAGGGGGATCGAGCCTGCGCCATTGGCACCCATGGCGACCACCACCCCCGTGAGCTGGATATCGACGTAGTTGTACAGCGATCCCGGCGGGAACTCGGCCTGGTCGGTCGCAAGGTATCCGGAGGCATCGGGGCCGACGACGGCGGCCGAGGCGTCCCCGCTCGAAACGGTGAGGGCCACGATGGACGCGAATGACAGCGACATCAGGGGTCGAACGACAGCCACGCCCAAGCCTACCGTCGGCCGTCAGAGGTGGGTACCGAACGGCAGGATCGTGCCCTCGTCACCCACCCCGCGGCCCGAGCAAGTCCCACCGATTTCCCGCCACATCCACGAACACCGCAATCCGCCCGTACGCTTCATCCCGAGGCTCGGTCGCGAACTCCACCCCCGCCGCCACCATCCGCCGCCAGCTCGCTTCGAAGTCCTCCACCCGGAGAAAGAACCCGACCCGCCCCGCCATCTGCTTCCCGACCGCTGCCTCCTGCCGCGGACCGTCGGCCTTCGCGAGCAAGATCCCCGTGTGCGCCCCAGCCGGCCGTACCACCACCCAACGCTTGGCTCGCCCGTCATTGGTCGTCGACGGGGAGTCCTCCACCAGCTCGAAGTCCAGCACACCGACGAAGAACGCGATCGCCTCGTCGTAGTCGTCGACGATGATCGTCACCAGCTCGAGGAACGCCACACCGCAGTCTCGCACGCCTGTGCCTGGACCGGCGTCGCCGTGCCAATCGCCGATCACCGCGCTAGCGATGGATGGAGTTGGCGGGGTGTCGGATCGACGCTCAGCCCGACGGCGCGCGGTCCACCACACCGCCTCGCCAACCAAACCCTCTACACCGCGATCCCTGCGTCGGCTTGCATCGACCACACCACCACCACGACGCGGGCCGGCACCACCCCCTTCGCACCGATGACGAAGCCTCGCCCGTGCCTCAAGCCCGGTAGTTGGGCAGATGCACGGTGACGATCGTCCCCCCTTGCGAGGGACAGTCCAGGGTTACCCGTCCGCGAAGGCTTCGCACGATGTCGTGCACGACGGGCAAGCCCAAGCCGGTCCCCGCGGAGCCCTTGGTGGTGAAGAAGGGCTCGAACACCTTGGCGCGCAGGCTCTGCTCGATGCCCGAGCCGTCGTCGGTGACCCGTAGCACGCCGTAGTCACCGTCGCGCATCAGCTCGATGCGAACACTACCTCGATCACCACCACCACCATCACCGAGCGCATCGATGGCGTTGCTGATGAGGTTGATGGCGATCTGGTGCACCTCGTCCTTGTCGGCGTGCACGACGACCTCGTCCTGCGGGGCGGAGACGTCGATGGTCATGCGACGCAGACGACCGGCGCGTCGCAGCAACTTGAGGATGTCTTCGACGCACTCGCCCATGACGACGGCGCCGCGCGTACGGATCCGCGGGCGCAGAGGCTCGAGGATCTCGTCGACGTGCTCGCGAACCCGACGCACGCTCTCACGCATGATGCCGATCATCCCCGACTCGACGGGATCGGAGCCACCGCTCTCGATCATCGACAGGTAGCCCAGGAGCGGACCGAGCTCGTTCTTGATCTCGTGAGCAGCGCTGCCGGCCAACAACCCAACGGTGGCGAGACGATCGGCCTGCTGCAAGCGCTGGCTGAGCTCTTCGTGGCTGCGTTCGAAATAGACGAGACCGATGACGTAGCGGGTGGGACCGTGATCCTCGTCCTCGGGGCTCTCGCACAGCGACAGACTCATGCGCGCGGGGATCTGCCGCTCGCCAGACCGCACGGTGACCTCGCCCCGCCAGTGAGACTCGGCGTCGCTGACCCCGGCCAGCGCCATCACCCGGTCTTGAACATCGCCACCGGTGGGGTGGGGCTCGAACCACTCGCGCACGTCGGTGTCGAGCAGAGCATACAAGGGCTTGCCCACGAGCGACACGAAGCTCTCGCTGACATCGACCACCCGACCCTCGAGATCGGCGACGATGATGCCCTCGGCGGCACGGTTGTAGAGCACCGACAGGAGCATGGCCGTCCGCTGGTGGCGAATCGACAGCTGGCGATGCTCCTCGCGCAGCCGCGCCTGGGCATCCCGCTCTTGCTGCGTCTGCCGCCGCGACTCGACGGCGCGTGCGACGGTGTCGAGCAGGCGCTCACGCTTGACGGGCTTGGTGAGGTAGTCGAATGCGTGCTCGCGCACCGCTTGCGCGGCCGCCTGCACGCTGTGATCGGCGGTCACGATGATCACGGGCACCTCGGGATCGCGCTGCTCGATCTCCCGCAGAAGATCGAGGCCGGTACCCTTGGGCATCAACAGATCGGTCACGACGACGTCGATCGAGTGCGCCTCGAAGGCGGGCAGGGCTTCGTCGACATCGGTCGCGATGTGGACATCGTAGGACGCGCGCACCAGCAGCATCCGCAGCGCACTGGCGACGAGGTTGTCGTCCTCCACCAACAGCACGACCGGGCGCGATGTCTGGTGGAGCGACCGAGCACGATGTGTGCCGGCAGTGTCTGAGCTCATTGCCGCCTCGGCTCGGGGGCGAACTCCAGCAGCACGGCCTCGGCATCCTCGCGCAGGCTCATGGCAGGATTGCCGTCGAGCAATCGCGCGGCGCGGTGGAGGTGGGTCGGGCTCAGCCCGATGGGAACCCCGGAGCCTCCGGCGTTGTGCCCAGCGAGGGTCAGCTCCAGCGCGTAGGGCCGACCCGATTCGGGATCGTGGGCAATGCCTCGCACGCTGAGGTCGTAGCGCGGATGGCTGCGATCGGCGGCAGCCACCACAGCGGCAAGGCCGAGGTTGAGCAGCACGGTCTCGAGGTTGGGTGGCGTCGGCGCGCGCTCGATCGGCCCCAGGTCGATCGACAGGCGCACCGAGTGCCGCTCCCACCGTCGCGAGAGCACCGAGATGAACCGGTCGACGACGGCACCCGTATTGCGAGGGCCATCGATGCTGCGGGTGAGCCCCGCCAGTCCCTGAACCAAGGTCCGCATGCGCTCCGCTGCCTCGAGGCTCTGGCGGCAGCGCTCGTGCTCCTCGGAGTCGGGCAACGCATCGTCGAGCGCCAGTTCGGTCAACACGATGAGGCTCTGCAGCGGATTGCTGAGGTCATGCGTAAAGATCTCGAGCGCTTCGAGGAGCACCTCGCGCTGGGCTTCGGCCTGGTGCGCGCGTTGTTCGGACGTCAACGACGGCGACTCCACATGATCAGACACGCCGGTAGGGTATCGGGGCAGTCGACCCGGGGGCCAGCGGCAAAACCGCACTCGCGGTCTCTGTGGAGCCTCGTTTGGGTCCCGGTTCGGAACACAGTGTCCCACGTAAGGGAATCCCCCAGAATCGAGGTGCAAACATTGTCTCCGGTTTTGCCGGGCTTGTGACAGCGGCGTACCCTCCGCGGCCCATGCGTCGCCGGGTTCGCCAACACGTCAATCCGCTGGGGGCTCGCTACCAGAAACCACGCGCGACCAAGCTGGAGGTCCCTCCGCATCTGGGGCCGAACGCTCGGGTCGAGGTCGAGCTGGGCTGCGCAGACGGCCGGTTCTCCTTTCAGCTGGCCGCCGCGCGTCCGGAGTGCTTCGTGGTGGGGCTGGAGATTCGGGAAAAAGTGGTCGCCGACAACCAGTCGCTGGCTCGGTGCGCGCGCCTGTCGAACCTCGCGTTCCGCTACACCAACCTCAACATCGATCTCGACCGCGTGTTCGGCCCGCAATCGGTGGATGCCTTCCACCTGTTGTTTCCCGATCCCTGGTTCAAGTCCAAGCATCACAAGCGTCGAGTGGTCGACCCGTGGATGCTCCAGATCGTGTGCCAGCAACTACGGCCAGGCGGCGAGCTGCACGTGGCGAGCGATGTGTTCGAAGTGGCGTTGTCGGCGATGGCCGAGATCGAAGAGGCGGCGGAAGCAGGCATCGGCCTCCGCAACCAACTGGAGCCGTGGCGATTTTGGCGGGGCAACCCGTTCCCGGCCCAGTCACGGCGCGAGGACATGACGTTGGCTCGGGGCCAACGCGTCTGGCGGATGCGTTACTCGCTGACCGAACCGCCGAGCGCCTCGATGGTCGGCAGGTAGACGGCGTCGGGTAGCTCTTGGCAGCGGCGGTAGGCCTGGGCCTCGCTGAGGACCGACGCGTCGTCGGGCGCCTCGGACATCGTGGCGGCGATGGTCTCCACGCAGGTGCAAAAGCTCAGCGCGGCCTTCTTGTTCTCGGCCACGCCGCAGTGCTCCTGCTGGCGCTCCACCGACCACTGCATGAACGGGGCCTGGCAGTCGAGGCCGGCGTACTCGGTCGCCAACACGCACCCGCACAGCTTCTCGTCGCGCGGGAGCGCGAGGGCCTGCGTGCAGACCGCGTCCATGTAGGCTTTTTCTTGGCCGATCCGGTCGTCGAGGCCGCTGGCGCCCGACAGCACCGCATTGACCAGATAGGGCACCACGACGGCCAAGAATGCGATCCCAATGGGGAGCGCGACCAGCAGCCCCAGCAGCAAGCCAGGGGTGCGCGACCGCGGCGGATCCTCGATGTCGGCGAGCATTGGCATGCGAACGTGCGACCTCGTGCGTTAGTCTAGCAGCCGGGACGAGACGTCCAGACCCCTGTAATTGACGCGGGATGACTGGTCCCCAGGCGTGCGATCCATCGCATCTGCCCCCGAATCGGTCACGCGGAGGGTACCGAACGGGCCCTGCGGGCTTGTGAAGCCCTGCTTGGCGTACGATACTCCGCTTCACCTCCCTACCTAGCCGAGGTCCAGTTTCCCATGCGCACCAGCACTCCGATCGTGTCGCTCATCTCCCCGCTCGTTGCCGCCGCGCTGGCGATCGTGCCGGTTCACGCGGCCTACGCCGCGCCCGAAGAGGGGGACAAGGCGACCGAGACCGCTGCCGAAGAGGCCGCCCCCGCCGAAGAAGCCGCTCCCGCTGAAGGCGAGACCCCGGCCGAGGGGACGCCCGAAGGCGAGACCCCTGAACCCGGTACGCCAGAGGCAGAAGCTGCTGCTGCGGCGGAAGCCGAGGCCGCTGCTGCCGCCGAGGCAGAGGCAGCCGCTGCGGCGGAAGCCGAGGCCGCCGCTGCTGCCGAGGCAGAAGCCGAAGCCGAAGCCGAGACCGCTCCGCCTTCGTTCCTTCCCGAGGAAGACGAAGACCCCGAGCCGCGCATCGCCAACAAGCCGGCGACCGGCAAGGGCCTGATGATCGCGGGCGGAACCGTCGCCGGTGTGGGCCTGGGCATGACGATCGCCTTCTCGTTGATGACCCGCAATTGCAGCATCAGCGGCCCGCTGCAGTGCCGACTGCAGAACCAAGACGACTTCCTCATCCCGATGAGCGCCGCAACGCTGATCACGGGCACGATGGTCCTCGCGGTCGGCGTGGGCTATCACCTTCGCTACAAGCGATGGAAGCGCAACTCGATGGGTGACGCCAAGACCGCCTTGGTCCCCGCCCCGATGCGTGGTGGTGGTGGTCTGGCCTGGGCCGGCCGGTTCTAGCGCAGCCCACCCCACGGGAAACAAACGAGAGGCTCTCCTTCGCACGAAGGGGAGCCTTTTGTTCTTGATGCAGCGAGGCCAGTTTCGCCGGACGACGGGGGCGCTAGTGGCGACGCCGGGCGACGATCGTGCCCGCGATTTCCACGATCAGCTCGAGGTCGTCGAGGTCGACGCGATGCAGCAGCGTATTGAGCCGCGCCCGCATGTTGGCCTCGGGACTGGCCTGGTTGAGGCTGGGCACATCGGGGAGCAGCGCCGACACACTGAGGCCCATGCCCTCGGCAATGCGCAGCAAGGTCCGTAGCCCGGGGCTGCTGTAGTGGCCGTTTTCCAGGCGCGAGACCATGTCGGTCGCGATGCCTGCGGCCTGGGCCACCACCTGCTGCGTCATGCCTCGCTCTTCGCGAAGGTGACGAAGCCGGTGACCCAGCTCGCTCATGTACGCCTTCTCATGATGGGTGCGGGTCGCCTGCGGACCGCTGCGCACCGAAGGTTGCAGCTCCTCTTCGTCGCGCTCCCCCATGGTGTCCACGGTGCCACATCCCGGTCCGATCGGCGAGCACGATCATGCCGTCGCCGAATCGCGCAGCTGGTGACGCATGCGATACAGCGACTGCTCGAGTTCCAGCAGCCGTTGCTGCGCGGCGGCTCGGCGCTTGGGCGCACCCTCGGCATCGTCGGGACCCAGTCGCTCGCGCGCGCACTCCAGCACCGCGACGAGCTGGCGACCGAGTGCGACGTTGGCGAGGACCAGGTGTTCCTCTACGGCGGCCACGTGTTGTTCGATGACCCGACGAATGCTGTCGAGCACCGCTTCGCTGGCCCGCTCGAGCGCACCAGGAAGCTCGTCCTTGGCTCGCACTCGAGCATCGCGCAACGATTTTTCCCGCAAGAACACGGTGGCGAGCGGACCGGCCACCGTCATGGTGAGACCCGCGGCCATGCTGCCGAAGTACATCACCGCAGTGCCGGCCAAGCCGATGACTACCAGCCCCGCTTCGAGCACCACCGAGGGCGGATCGATGTAGATGGGCGGCCCGCGAAAGCCCAGGCGCATCGTGGCCTGGAACAACCGACGCCGCGCCTGCTCACCATGCGTGCGAATCGCCTGGCGGGTCAGCTCGTCGAGCTCGGCGCGCAGCCGCTCGGACTCTTCGCGCGCGAACGCCAGATACGCGTCGTGCAACGAGCCGGGCAGATGGTTGGACAGCACGCGAAGGCTGGCGGTGTCGATGCACGCCATCGTGCTCGCACGCAGGTCCTCGCGGAACCGTTCGATGCGAGCCTCGCTCTCCTGCCGGATCCTCGTCTGGCCTTCGGCCAACTTCTCTCGCACCACGACCAGGTCGGACTCGTGGTCGACGACCTCGCGCTCGATCGATCGGATCTCGCGGCGCAGGGCGAGCTCTTCGAGGGTCAGCGCGCGAGCAGCGATCGCCGCGTTGTGGGCCAACAGCGTGGCGTGTCGGGCAAGACTGGCGCGAGCCCGAGCGGGCAGCACGTCGGCGTGGCCATCGGCGATCTCCACGAGCCTTCGTCGCAGCGCCCGGACCTGCTCCACACCCTCGCTGTCGTCCTCGGGATTTCGCAACGCGCCGCGGGCGTTGGTCTGGAAGATCTCGATCGACTCTTGTTCGTCTTCGCCCGCCAGTGAGCGGAGCTCGCGACGAAGGTAGTCCACCAGCAGCGGGCGATCGCTCGGCGCGACCAGATCGATCCGGTTGACGGCCAACAGCAGCCGCGCGCCCGATCCCGCCAGTCCACCGACCGCCGCGACGGCATCGCGTAAGAAGGCCATCTCGGTGCGATTGAGCAGCTGAGTGGCATCGAGCACCAACACCAACACATCGGCACGCGGAAGCTCGCCGCGACTGATCGCGCCGCGAACCCGCTCCATGTCGTTCATGCCCGGGGTGTCGATCACCTCGAGCGTGGGGGGCAAGGCGCCCGCCCCCACCACCAGCTCGATGGTGGCGTTGTCGGGCGGCGGCTCGCGACCGGTTGCCAGCGCGGCAAACCGTTCGGCGGCCAGCGACTCACGGCGATCGTCGTGGCACAAGAACGTGCCCGGCTCGTCGCCGACACGGACGGTGGCCACCGCCCCCGTGGTGGGCGTGACCCCGGTCGGCAGCGCGTCGTCACCCAAGATCGCGTTGATGAGGGTGCTCTTGCCCTGCTTGATCTCGCCGAGCACCACCGCACGCACGCGGTGATCGTCGAGACGGCGACGGGTGTCCTCGCCGATCGTCTGCGCCAGATCGGGAAGGCCGAGCTCGCGCGCGATGTCGCCGAGAGTGCTGGCGTGCTCGAGCAACGCCTCACGGCTGTCGTCGGCCGCGGCCGTATCGACGTGCGCGGTGGATTCGGTGGTGGTGCTCATAGCAGGCCAAGCCTCCGGGTCAGTCGCTGGTCGCAGCGAGCCAGGGTCCAGGCGTCGCGAAGCGCTCGTTCCAAGCGCGAAGCGCGATCGGAGCTGGGTGCAGCCTCGCTGGGTTCGGCCTCGCTGGCCGTTCGATACACATCGTCGGCCCTGGCGGCACGATCACGGCCGGGGGGTGGCGGCGGAGCTGCCTCGGCGTCGTCACTGCCCTGAGGCTCGGCACCCTGGGTCTGTTCGGCGTCGTCTTCTTTGGCAGCACGACGTCCGCGGCCATCCATGCGAGCCGCCAGTCGTCCGCCCATGCGCAAGGCGCCACCGAAGGCCGCGGCCAGCTTGCGGGTGAGCGTGTCGAGTTCTTCCTCGCGTCCAGGAGGGGCCATCGACCACCCACCGCCGTTTTCATCGCTCAGCAACCGGCGTCGGGTCATCAGTCGCGAGCGATCGAAGTCTTGGAGGGCAGCGCGTCGCTCGTCGAAGTCCGGGGGCTTGGGCATCCAGGACACGACCTCGCGCTGGTGGAACTCGGCCGCCCGGAGGGACGCGGTCAGCGACTGTGAAGCGACCAAACCCGCGCGATCGGCCGAGAACACCGCCACCTTGGCCCACGGCCCCAAAAGCGGCGCGATCCATCGCCGTCGACCCGAGCGCTCGGCCAGCAGGTGGGCCGCAAAGATGGCCCCGTGGTCGCACTGCAGGTGCCCGAGCGCCGAGCCGAGCACGAAGGTGCGCTCGTCGGCGGGCATGGCCATGATCCGATCGAGGTCGAGCACCAGCCAGTGGATGCCGCCCTTGGTCGTCCCCAGCGCGGTGGCGGCGGGCCACGACGCCGCCACTTCGGGCCGCAACAGGCGCAGCGTGGGCAGCGGCGCGCGCAGCACCTGGATGATCCGGGCGAGCTCCTCGAGCAGCTCCGTGGGCGGCGCCTTGCGGAGGGGGCGAAGGGTGTCCTCCTCGAGCGACTGGACCAGGCGGCTCCAGCGGCGGTCGACCACCCGCATCAGCGGGTCGCCCAGGGTGGAGCTGGCCAGCCATGCGGCGCGTCGCAGGTCTACGCCATAGGCGTAGGCCGTACGAGCCAGGTGCTGCTCATAGGCGGCCAGCTCGCGATGCTGGATGAATTGGGGCAGATCCGCGGCGATGTGGACCACGGGTACCAGTTTAGCCTGGCCCCCCGCCCGACCTGCCAAAACCAGCCGATTGTAGTGGGGACGGCCCTGCCGATTGCGGCGCCGCCTGCACGCAGGGTATCCCCAGGGCCGTCGTGAGCACGCCAGCCGTCCCTCGTGCCGATTTGCTCGACGTCGAGCTGCCCAAGTCATTGTGGTCCCGAAGCGGGCGACCGCTACAGGGCCGGCTGAGCCGCGGGTTGTTCGCGTCCACCCTCCTGCTCGTGGGGCTGGCGCTGCCGTGGCCCCAGATCGGATTGAGCATGGCCGCCGCGGGAGTGGTGGGCTTCGTCCTGTGGCCGTGGATCGTCGACGCCATCGTGCAGCGCAAGGAGAGTTCGATCCGCGCGGCGACCAAGGATGATGCCCAGCGTCGGCTCGAACAGTTCGACAAGGGCGTGTTGGTCAGCGCGTTTGCGGCCGATGCTTGGGTGACCCTGCAGCGCGGTCGATTGTTCCTGGCCTTGGGCGATGGTCGCTCGGCGGCGCAGTCGTTTGCCGACACCGCCCGGATCGTGCGCGATCCGAAGCTCCCCGCGATGCTCAGCGCCCAGGCGCGGGCACTGATGCTGGCCGGAGACCGGGCTGGCGCGCGCACCCACTTGATGGAGCTTGCGGAGGCCAACGAGCTCGGCCCGCGCGACCGCCTCGACCTCGGGGTGGTGATGCTGGACGAAGCTGCCCGCGCCGACCAAGCCCGCGCCCACCTCGAGGCGGCGCACGAAGCTCTAGACGGTCATCCACAGGCCTGTGCAGCACTGGCGGTGTCGCTGGCTCGCGCCGACGAGACCGATCGCGCGATGGAGCTGCTCACCCGCGCCGAGGCCGAGGTCGGCGACGCCGATGTCTTCGGCAACGAGCTGGTCAAGCGAGCACGCAAGGCCCTACGCCCCGCACGCGAAGCGGCCAAGAAGAAAAAGAAGCGCCACAAGGGCTGAGCTCAGAAGTCCGCGACCAGCTCGAAGCCGAACAGGTCGTTGGACAGCTGGTTTCGAGGGCCGCCGTCCTCGCGAATGAAGCTGTACTCGGCCTTCATCGAGAACCGCGGCAGCACGGGAAAGCGCAGCCCGATGGTGTGCGACTGCTGGGTCGACTCGCCTGCGTGGGTGGTGTCCGAGAAGTCGGAGAGGATCGGAACCCCGTTGACGGTGCCGGGCGTGTCGAGCGACGGGTCGGCGTGGTCGAACCGATACTGCACGATGAGCCCGGGCAGCCGCGTCTTCTTGCGGCGGAACAACGCCTGCGCGACCTGACCGTACCCACCGAGCATGCGGCGATCGGCGATGGCCTGCTCGTCGATCGCCT
>JAHZJA010000061.1 GCA_022601155.1 Deltaproteobacteria bacterium
CACAATCGGCGCTGAGGTTGGCACCCCAGCCCGTCAGACGCGTCAGCGATCGCGGAGAGGTCGAGGGAGTGGACGGATCGCTCGTGCGCGCAGCCATGGCTCGTTGGTCGCTCTCGCCCGGACGGGAACACTCTAGCACGTTCGGTGCAGCGAGGCCGCCGTGCGCGTGCCGGCGGCGGAAGCGGCCCGGGCTACGACACCCACGGCTCGACGTTGATCTCGCGCCACGCTGGGAGGGCGTGGACTCGCGTGTACCACCGCGACAAAGCCGGATAGTCGTCGAAGGGAAAGCCGAGACGTCTGAAGTAGATCGTCATGGCTGCCACCGCGAAGTCGGCGATCGACAAGCTGCCGCCAGCCAGGTGGTCGCGACGCCCGAGGTGGCCCTCGAGCATGGCGAGCAGAGGCCGTAGCGCAGCCGCGTTCCAGTCGGGTTCACCCTTGGGCTGTGGGACGAGGCCGGGCACCATGATGTGACCCGCGTGTGGTCCGAGCACGGCCGCGAGCGTGGGCTGCCAATGCGCGGACTCCCAAAACAGCCAGCGGGCGATATCGGCTCGGGTCTGGGGGTCGGTGGAGGACAGCTCGAACCCGCCGTAGGCTTCGCTGATGTAGCTCAGGATTGCGTTGGACTCCCACAGCGTGAAGTCACCGTCCACGAGCGTGGGGACCTTGCCCGCCGGATTGATCGCGAGGAACTCGGGCGTCCGCCCCTCGCCGCCGTACACATTGACGTCGATGATTCGGGGCTCGAGGCCCAGGTGCTTGGCCAGGGCAACGACCTTGCGTCCGTTGGACGACAACGAGGCGGTGTACAGCACGAACATCGGCGTGGGGATGGTCTCGCCATCGGGCCGCTCGTGCAACGAGCCCGCGCCGTGTTCTCGGCCCACCGCCGACCCTCGCTGCGAAGGGTGGGGGGCCGAGGACGATCGTCTCGGTCGGGGCGCCTAGTGCCCGAAGCACTCGACACGGTCGGTGGGGTGGCTGGGCGGGCCCTCCATGGCGGACGCGGTTGCCCACGACTGCGCGAGCTGGATCCACTCGACCATCTTGGCGTAGTGGTAGTCGCTCACCCATCGTGGCTGGCAGTAGCCCATCACATCGTTGTGGGTGGGCGGGACGAACGTCTCGGTGCGATCGTCCCAGCCCTCCACGGAGGTGCTGCCGTCCGCGTAGGGGAACGCGTCGTCTTGGAGTGATGGGTCCCCGCACGGAGAGTGCAGCAGACCGTGCATGTGGCCGAGCTCATGCACCAGCGTGCTCTCGGAGAGGTCGTCGGCAAACGCTGCTCCCATCGCCGACCCGGCGCGGTTGCCCACTCCACTTTCGGACGTGCCGGTCGGGCATGTGTCGCAAAACTCCTCCCGTGTCGCCGCGCCGGTCACCAGGCCGTAGTAGTAGATGTCGGCGACGGCGGGGTCGAGATTGCCGGACGCGAACACGAGCTCTTCTTGCAGCACGATCAGCCGAATCATCAGATCGCCCATGTCGACCTGGCCGTTGTTCTGGTCGGGTTCGACCGGGAGCACGGTCAGCTCCACATCGGTGGCGGGGTACATCGCCAAGATCGCAGAGCGAAAACCCTCGAGGACCTGGGGTGAGGTGTCGGGTACGAAGCCACCGACCTCGAACGGAACCACGTGGATGCGAATCGGTCCCGTGTCCACCACGCCCAGCTCCGCCTCACGGTCTTGGGGGAATCGCACCCCGTCTCCGCCGCCATCACACTCGACGATCGACACGGAGTAGGTGGCGCCGGAGAGCATTGCGCTGGCCGGAACGTCGACGATGATCCCGCTGTCGGAGTCGTCGGCGCTGCCGTCGACCATCGCAGAGCCCGTGAACGACTCGGTTCCCGCACCCGTGGTCACGTCCACCCGGACGTCGACCGCATGCGGTGCCCAGTCGGCGTCGACATCGAGCCGCGCGCGGATGATCGCGTGGCGGTTGCTGACCAGTGGAGCCGCTCGCCCGGCGGGATCGACCGCACCGTCCGGGGTGAGCGCGGGGACCTCCACGGTCTGAAACCACGATACCTCGCGCAGCGTGGCACCACAGGCGGAGGGGTCGACTGGCACGTCGCCCGAAGAATCACTCGCATCCACGCCACTTTCCGTGGTGTCACCGGGTGCGGTCGGGTCACCGCTGCTGCTGCCACCCCCTGCGTCCTCATCGTTCGCACCTGCGGTGCACGCCGAGGTGAACGCGACGAGGCCGAGGGCGAACGCAGAGCGAAGGAAGAGACAGCGGTGGGTACAAGCGATGGGCGGCATGGCGTTGCTCATCGACCCATGGCCGCCGATCAGAGCCCTCGTCACAAAACTTTGGAGGCGGGGCCACAGGCGCCGCCGGGCGAGCCACGCAAAGGGGCAACACACCGCTGGGATCATTGGACAGTGCCTGCCAGGCCCGGCGCGGCGGTCGGCATTCGGCCCGGCGCCGGGCCGGGCTAGGGCAGCTGCTCGATCGCGGCCCAGTTGTCGTCGGCGATGCGACGGAACCGCTCGGGGTTGCGACCCCAGCTGTCGCGGGCGTCCGCGTTGTTGAACAGGTACAGGCGCTGTCCGTCGACTCGCCACTGCTCGGGGTTGGAGTCGATCACCTGGTTCCAGCGCATCGACCAGGCGCACCAGCCACCGTACGAGGGCGCGTAGCGCTCGGGCTCTCGTTCGAAGGCGTCGCGATTGTCCTCGCTCCCGAACCACCAGGTCACGCCTTCCCACTCCAAGGTCAGGGCTGGATCACCCTCCACTGCGGCCTGATCGGCGAAGTAGGCGACCGCGTCGTAGCCTCCCACCGCGACCCCTTCGCGGGTGGTGGTGTCCCAGCGTTCGGTGGGTCCAGGCGCACAGGCGCCCAACGACAGGGCAACCACGGCGAGACGGGAGAGCGCGGCGAGCATGTGGGTCGAACACCGAGGGGGCGTGGGCGTGTCACCGGGGCCACGGGATGTCGTATTCGGTGCTATGCACGAGTCCATGGACTGGCGCTCCGTCACGTTCGACTGGAATCGGGCCCGGGCATTCCTGGTCACCGCCGAGCAGGGGTCGTTCTCCGCGGCGGGGCGTGCCCTGGGTATTGCGCAGCCGACGATCGGGCGACAGGTCGCCGCGCTGGAGCAGGAGCTCGATGTCATCTTGTTCGAGCGGGTGGGGCAGGGGCTCGAGCTGACGCCCACGGGGGTCGAGCTGGTGGAGCACGTGCGGGTCATGGGTGAGGCCGCATTGAAGGTCTCGCTGGCGGCCGCCGGTCAGTCCACGTCGCTCGACGGGACCGTCTGCATCTCCGCGAGCGAGGTCAATGCGACCTACGTCTTGCCACCGGTCATCGCGGACCTTCGCGAAGCACATCCCGGGATCACGGTCGAGATCATCGCGACCAACAGCCCCAGCGATCTCAGCCGCCGCGAGGCTGACATCGCCATTCGCAGCTTTCGCCCCACGCAGCCGCAGCTGGTCGCGCGGAAGGTCCGAGACGGCTTCGCGCGGCTGTACGCCTCGCCGGAGTACCTCGCGACGATCGGTGATCCCACCACGGCCGAGCAGCTGTCACAGGCACAATTCCTCGGCTTCGGTCGTGGCGACGCCCTGATGAAGGGACTCAACGCCATCGGACTATCTCTTACATTGGACAACTTTCCCGTCATTACGGAGAACCAGCTGGTGCAGTGGGAGCTGACCAAGCGGGGGGTCGGCGTCGCGATCATGCTGGAGGAGGTGGGTGATGCCGAGCCCCTGGTTCGTCGTGCACTGCCCGATCTGCCGCCGATCCCGGTTCCGATGTGGCTCACCACCCATCGCGAGCTGAACACCAGTCGTCGTCTGCGCGTGGTCTTCGACCTTCTGTTCGAAGGTCTTGCGGCGCAGTGACGAGCTTGGGCGGCGATGGCCGCCCGGAGCAACGACGTTTCGCATCGAGACCCGGGCGCACTGTGGTTTGACTACACACTAGCCCGTGCCCGAAGATGGATCGTCGTGATGCGTACAACGGTAGGGCTCGTGGTTGCAGCAGTGTCGGTGCTGTGCGGCTGCGCGACCGATGTCCCATCGCAGGCGGGCAGTGCGAGCACGTCCGAGGCCGCGCCCGTGGGCACCACCATGATGCTGGCGGGGTCGAGCGGGACCTCGGACCCGCCGTCGGCCTCGTCCTCGGGGCTGGTTCCGGGCTCTTGCTGCGCGAGCCATCCGGGAGCCGGTTGTGACGAGCTCACCATCGAGGCCTGTGTTTGTGGTGTCGATGCGGAGTGCTGTGCGTTCGGCTGGGACGATGGATGCGTACAGGTGGCGCAGACGCTGTGCGGTTCGTGTGGCGGGCGAGGGACCACCGGGGCGGGCGACAGCACGTCGAGCTCGAGCTCGAGCTCGAGTGGCACGGGCGAGCCCGACCCCGACTGCTGCATCCCGTCGCGGAGCCCGGGATGCGCCAACCCGGAGATCGAGGCGTGTGTGTGCCATCTCGATCCATTCTGCTGCGACGCGCAGTGGGACGAGCTGTGCGTGCAGGCGGGGGTCACCAGCTGCGAGACCAGCTGTGGCCCGCCAGCATCGTGCTGCGAGTTCGGGCTGGATCCGGGCTGCGCAGATCCGATCGTCGAGGCATGCGTGTGTGCCCTCGACCCCTCGTGCTGCTCCACCGAGTGGAACGGGGCTTGTGTCGCGATGGCCGGGCTCGACTGCGGGGCGGGCTGCAAGATCAGCGGCGGCGCGGGTGATTGCTGTCTGGACAATGGCACCCCTGGCTGCGACGACCCGGTGATTCAGGCGTGCGTGTGCGTCGATGATCCATTCTGCTGCGATGTCGTGTGGGACTACGTGTGCGCGGCGGGAGCCGAGGGCGATCCTTGTTTCGCCGACTGCAGCGGCGGAAGCACGGGGTCGACCGGAGACCCACCGCCGAGCGACTGCTGTGCGGTCGCGGGGTCCCCGGGCTGCTCGGAGCCCGCGGTCGAGGCCTGCGTTTGTGCGCTCGAAGCCGACTGTTGCACCGACCACTGGGGGGCGCTGTGTGTCGACGCTGCGATCATCGATTGTGGCCTTGGATGCTGAGGGGGAACGACCGATGAACCGAAGGACGATCTACCTGGCGTTTTCCCTGCTGATGGCCTGCCGCGATGGCGCGGTCGATGCCAGCCCCACCACGACCGGCTCGACGGGCGAGCCGGACGAGACGACGGAGACGGGGGAGCCCGACAGTGAGCCCGAGGCCGCCGTCCCGCCACCGGGCGGCATGCGAAGGCTCCTCGCGCGGCAGTACCTGGGCAGCGTCGAGTACCTGCTCGGGGTCGAGGCGGCCGATGCTGCCCGATCCTTGCTCCCCGCCGACCCGACGTTGGGGGGCTTGGATGCCGTGGCGGCGACCGAGCTGCCGGTCGCACCCAGTGCCATCGAAGGCTACGAGGATACGGCCTTCGCCGTGGCCCGGGCGGTCGTCGACAATCCGGCGGTCCTGTCGTTGACGGTCCCGTGCATCACCGAGCCGGACCCGGGGACCGCGTGCTACCGAAGCCTGGCCGAGCGCTTCGGACGGCTGGCATTCCGAAGGTCGTTGGCCGACGGTGAGATCGATGCCCTGGCCCAGCTCGCCCGCGAGGCGAGCCAGTGGGACGACAACCGGTTCACGACCGGTGTCGAGTACGAGCTTGCTGCGATCCTCCAGGCGCCGAGCTTTCTGTACATCGTGGAGACCGGGGAGGTCGACGAGTCCACGGGCCAGCGGACGTTGCGGCCCCACGAGCTCGCGACCAGGATGTCGCTGTTCCTCATCGGGCGCACGCCAGGGCGGTTCTTGCTCGACATGGCCGATGCGGGGCAGCTACAGACGGACGAAGAGATCCGCGATGCCGCGTGGACCCTGCTCGAGCTACCCGAGGCGCGTGAGACGGTCCGGCAGTTCTACGATGAGCTGTTCACGCTGCGGGATCTCGCTGACAAGGGCAAGAACGCCACGCTGTTCCCCACGTGGAGCCCCGAGCTGGCCGAAGCGATGCGGCAGGAGACCTTGCTGCTGCTCGAGCACGTGATCTTCGACGTCGATGACGACTACCGTGATGTTCTCGCGGCCGACTACACCTTCATGGATGCTCAGCTCGCCGCGATCTATGGGGTGGAGCCGCCAGACGGGCCGGGGCATCAGCGGGTGCCGTTGCCCGAGGGCCTCGGACGCGTGGGGGTGCTGACCCAGCCCGCCCTGTTGGCCCTGCTGTCGCACGCCGACCGCAACTCGCCCACGCGGCGCGGGTTGTTCGTGCAGCAGACACTACTGTGTGCCGAGATCGGGTCGCCCCCGCCCACGGTCAATCCGGAGCTGCCCGAGCCCGATCCCGACGTCACGCTCCGCGAACAGCTGCAGGAGGTCGTCGCCGACCCGTCTTGCGCGGCGTGTCACACGTTGATGGACCCCATTGGGTTTGCGTTCGAGGGGTTCGATGCGGTCGGGGCCGAGCAGGCCACGGACAACGGCCTGCCGATCGACGACCGTGCCCCCGCCGAGCTGGTCGGCGGCACGCCGCGGCCCTCGCTCGTCGACAAGTCCGGCACCCGCTACACGTACTACCCCAACACTGCGATGGTCCCC
>JAHZJA010000652.1 GCA_022601155.1 Deltaproteobacteria bacterium
ACACGAAGGTCGAGCGGGCGGGACGGCTGTAACGAAGTTCGTGCGCTACTTCTTTTGTCGAGTGGGCCGCATGTCGAACTTGTCGAGCAAGCGCAACAGGTAGACACGGTCGATCTCGGCCGCACGCGCGGCGCGAGTCATGTTGCTGTTGTGCTTGCGCATCAGCGCTTCGACGTAGAGCTGCTCGTACCGGCCGATCATCAGCCCTTTGGCCGTCTTGAACGGGACGCCGGGGTCGATCGCGATCGCCAGCCGTGTCACGAACGGGTCAACTTCATCAGGGTCGGGGGAGACGACGGGCGGGACCCCCCCACCGGGCGGGGCGGGCTCGATGTCGCCCAGCGCGGCCGCGCGCTCGAGGACGTTGCGGAGCTCTCGGACGTTGCCCGGCCAGGTCCGCTTGGTCAGCTCGGCGATGGTGATGGGATCGACGGTGAACGACAGGCCGCCTGCCGCCTGATCGGCCAGGAAACTCTCGACGTACAGCGGGATGTCCTCCGGGCGTTCGCGCAGCGGCGGCATGTGCAGCTCGACCACGGCCAATCGAAAGTACAGGTCGGCCCGGAACGTCTCGCGGTTGACCTCGCGCCGTAGGTCGCGGTTGGTGGCTGCGACCAGGCGCACGTTGATCTTCCGCGCGCGCGAGCTGCCCAGCGGCTGCACCTCGCGGCGCTCGATGACCCCGAGCAGCCGGGTCTGCAGGTCGAGCGGGAGCTCTCCGATCTCGTCGAGGAACAGGGTGCCACCCGCCGCAGCTTCGAACGCCCCGGTCCGCGCTCGCTCGGCCCCGGTGAAGGCTCCGCGCTCGTGACCGTACAGCTCGCTCTCGATGAGGGTGGGGGGCAGCGCCGCACAGTCGACGACGACGAACGGTCCACTGGCGCGTCGACTACACTCATGCACGGCCCGGGCGGCGACCTCCTTGCCCGTCCCCGATTCTCCCGACAGCAAGACGGTGGCGTCGGTGGCGGACACCTTGCGCACCAGCTCGAACACGCGACGCATCGCAGGGCTGCGCCCGAGCAGAGGACCACAGCGGGTCTGTGAGGGCAGCGGGATGTCGACGGTGTCGTCGAGCAAGGTCATCTTGACCCGGGTCTCGCCCAACGTCAGCGTGACGCCCCTGGTCACGACGACGTCGCGGACGCGCATGCTGTCGATGTGCACGCCGTTGAGCGAGTCGAGGTCGCGGATGGCGTAGCCGTGCGGGCCGAGCTGGATCTCCAGGTGCTGACGCGAGACCGTGGGATCGGTGAGGCTCAGATCGCAGCGCTCGTGGGTACCGATCACCACACGGTCGAGGTCGAGCTCGACGCGGCGCTTCCTGTCGGGCCCGCGCACGACCTCCAGTCGGAGACGGCGGCGGCGCAATACGACGGTGCCGTCGTTGGACGGCAGCTGTACGGTATGGACGGAGGGCTGACTCATCGACGGCTCCCGGTTACCACTCACTGATGCGGTGGACCTGCCCCGCGGCGAGGTCGACCTCGAAGGTGCGGGTTCCCAGCTGGGGGTTTCGAAGGCGGATGCGGTGATGGCCGGCGGGCAGCTGCACATCGATCGGAATCCGGCCGTGGGGGGTTCCGTCGATGGTGACCTCGGCCCAGGGGATCACGTTGATCTTGAGCTGGCCGGGCTCGGCGGTGCTCTTGGCGGGCGTGGTGGGGCGAGACCGGCGTGGGGTTGGTGACTCGGTCGCGGTGGCCTCGGCCGCGGTATCGGTCGCGCTCGTCGGCGGGGTGTTTGCGTCGTCGCTGGCGTCGGGGACCGGGGTACTGGGCTGAGGGGCGGGAAGGTCGTCCGCCTCGGCCACGGTGGGGCCGGCCGCCACGGGGTGGGGGCGCCGCGCGAGTGCGGAGTGGCTGGCCGACGGCGGAGCCGAGCGCGGAGGAGGGGCCGATGTGACCGGCGTCCTGCTGTCCGGAGCCTCGTCGCTCAGGCTCGTCCATGCGACGGCGCCAACTGCCAACACGCCCGCGAGCGCGACCCATCCTCGCCGTGCGCGATGGGGTGCAGCCGGGCGGGCAACGAGGGTGGACGCATGGGCCACGCTGCCTCGGTCCGGCAAGCCTACGAGCGCGGCGTCCAGGGCGACGGGAGTCGCGGCTGGTGATTGGCCGCGAGCGCGTCGCACCCAGGTCGCGAGCTGGCCGGGCGCCGCGTCGACGCCGGCCGAGGCTCTCCAGCGCTGCATCGCCCGCAGGAGGTCGTCGACGGATTCGAACCGGTCGTCGAGGGACTCGGCCGTCGCCCGATCGATGAGCCGCCGCAATCGGTGGTCCACCCGGGCGTCGGGGGCGGGGGCCTCCACGGTCGAGCGACCGAGCACCAGCTCGTCGAGGACCAACCCCAGGGCGAACACATCGGTGCGTGCGTCGACGGGGCGGCCCGTGGCCTGCTCGGGCGATAGATAGGCCGGCGTACCCTTGACCACGCCGGGGAGGGTGTCGCTGTGATCGTTGGCGACCTTGGCGATCCCGAAATCGGCCAGCTTCACCACGCCGTCGCGCGACACGAGGACATTGCGGGGCTTGACGTCGCGATGGACGATCCCCAGCGGTGTCCCCTCGTCGTCGGTCAGTCCGTGGGCGTAGCGAAGCGCCGCGGCCAACTCCTCGACCACGAACAACGCCTCGTTCAGCCCCATCCGTTCGTGGCGGCGGTCGAGGTCGCGCTGCAGCTCGTACAGCGAGCCACCATCGACGTGCTCCATGACGACGTAGGGCTGTCCATCTTGGACCCCAAAGTCGAAGGCCTGCACGATGTTGCCGTGCTGCAGGCGCTGGGCGAGCTTGGCCTCGCGGGCGAGCCCCCGCACCAGCTCGGGCTCGTGGCTCACATGCGGGCGCAGGCACTTGACCACCAGAGTCTTGGCGAACCCATCGGCGCCTTCGGCCTGTGCACGGTAGACGTCGGCGACGCCGCCCGATCCGATGCGCTCACCGACTCGGTAGCGTCCCAGCCGTGTGGCGACGCTCATCCTCGACATGGTACCGTTGCCGCGCGGGGATGCTGGGTGGGCGACCAATCGCGCTGGTGACCGCGCTGGGCGTGGGACTGTTGGCGACCCCAGCGTTGGCCGATCCGGTCGTCATCGTGTGGCCGGGGAGTCCAACCGTGCAGGTCTCGCAGGCTGAGGCCGCATTGCGGGCCGAAGGCGTGTCGGTGGTGCCCTGGGCGACCGCCCGCGCAGCGGTAGCGGAACACCGTGTGGTTGATGCGGCCGAGCAACAGGCCCGCCGGGCCCGGGTGGAAGCCGCGCTGGGGGAGGCACAGGCGTCGTTCCTTCGGCTCGAATTCGAGCCGATGCTCCAGGCTCTGGACGAGGCCGAGGCCGACGCGGTGGCCGTGGCCGAGCCCGGGGCATGCGATGGCCTGTGGGAGCTGGCATTCCGCCGTGGCTTGGGGGCGGGGGCTCGACGCGCCGAGGGAGACGAGGCTGCGTCGCTGGTGCACTACGGCTTGGCGCTCGCGCTCGAACCCGACCGCCGTCCCCTCGGTGAGTTGTACGGGCCCGACGTCACCGCGGCATTTCTCGATGCGGTGCAGGTGCGGGCCGAGACGATGGCGCGTCCGCTCGCACTGCAGGTGCACCCTCCGGACGCGACGGTCGAGATCGACTGCCGGGCCAACACCGAGAGTGCACCGCAGCTGCGCCCGGGGCTCCACGCCGTCGTCGTCCGTGCACCCGGCTACCGGCCGTGGGCACGGGTGGCGCAGGTCGGGGACGAGGCACGGCTGGAGATCACCCTCACCCCGCTGCCGCCCGAGCTGCCTGCGCGGCGACTGGCCGTGAGCACCACCGATGACGCCGTCGATGCCGACTCGCCCTCGGCCTACGCCGCCGTGATGGCGGTGGCGAAGGGGCTCGGTGCCGACGCGGTCTTGGTGGCGAGCACAGGCGAAGCGGGCTTCCGGGTTCGTCCGTGGGGCCGCGACGGCATCGGAGCGACGGTCGAGCGCCCCTCGCTGGAGCAGGCCGCGGTGGTGGCCGTGGGGTTGCTCGAGCACGACGGAAGACTGGCGACTCCGGCCCCGGGCGTGCTGGGCTCTGACGAGAACGGCAGACCGCGCGTCGCCAGCCGCAAGCCCGTGCTGCGTACCTGGTGGTTTTGGACGATCGTCGGTGGGGTCGCCCTGACGGGCGCGGCCGTAGGACTCGGTGTGGGCCTCAGCGGGCGTCAGACGGCGCCGGGACGACTCATCGTGGTCGCACGCTAGCGGGCGTTGGGTGGGCCGGGGCCGCGCTGCAGTCACGCGTCGTCGGCCCCCTCGTTCATTTCGTTGGCGCAGGGGAGCTGCACCTCGAGCTCGCGTCCGCGCGGCCCGGTGACGAGGATCGAGCCGCCACCTTGGTAGGTCCACGCCAACACCTGACCGGTGCCGAACGTCAGCTGGACGTCGCCGGCATGGGCGCAAGAACCGGGGCAGCGCTGCAGCCCGCGGACCGACAACACCACGTCGCCGACGCGCTCGTCGAGGTCGTCCGCGCGCTCTTCGAGGGTGAGGCGTGCCCCCATATCGACGGTGATGCACTCGTCGTCGTCGCGGATCCAGCTGGTGGTGGCCAGTGTCTCGAACCGCGGGCCGAGTCGGCTGTGCACCACGAAGCCGGGTTGCGTCTGCCACTGCATGGGCTCGGCGGGGGACAGCGGGGCCCGAACCTCGACGGGGCCGGCGTAGCGGACCTTGTTGAAGCCGACCACCCCGCTGGCGAGGTCGGCGATGTCGATGTCCCACACCACCGCGGCGGCACAGGTGCCCGTGTCACAGTCGACCGTCTCGATCCGCGCCTGGGCTTCGAGCTCGATGTCGTAGTCCCACAGCAAGATCTGACAGCCCCTGACGTCGACGCTGAGGGTGCGGTCTCCATCGTGGTCGACGCGGGCGGAGCATCGGAACAAGTCGAAGGTGAACTGCAGCCGATCCGCAACGGCGGTCACGCTGGTGCGGCGCACGGTGTCGGGATCGCCCGCGTCGGGCGGGTTGTTCCCGATCGCGAAGTAGCCGCCCACGAGGGTGAACTGCGGTGTTCCATCGAGGGCTCCGGTGGCGTGGGTCACCGCTCGGGTATCGCGCTCCACCAGCTGGGCATCGAGGAGCAGCGCGTCGCAGCCCGCGGCCAGCATCGCCCACAGCGCGGCTACGGCTCGCACTGCACTCGTTCGGTTGCCCGTGCCCATCGGTCTGTCCAGTGTTGCACACGCCGTACCGACGCCGCGGCGCGCAATCCCGTGCGGTTGGCGCTGCGCTCGGAGTCCACCCTTGACCGCAGTCCATGGTCGGTCGTCGTGGTCTGCGGTCACGGCGGGCAAAAGTCGGGAAGGGTGTCGGGACACTGCGCGTCGGCGAGGCCAATGGTCAGGTCGTTGCCGCTGGCGGTCGCCAGATCGGCGAACCCACACAGCAAGAACGGTCCTTGCGCGTCGCACAGTCCGCCGACTCGTCCGACCACGGCCAGCTGGTGTGCGACGTCGGCGTCGACCTCCACCAGCGGCTCGATCGAGCGCAGCGCACCTTGCAGCTGCGCACTGGTCTGCGGGTTGCCGAGGTCTTGCGGGTACAGGCAGCGCCGCGCCAGCGTGCACAGCGTGGTGGTGTCGCGGACGCCGTAGACCTCCACCGACAGCACGCCCAGCTCAGCCAACCGGGGCTCGACATCACTGGCATCCACCGACAGCCGGAGCTGGCGATCGGATGCCGTCGTGGGACATCCCGAGGCGACCAGGAGCCCCAGAACGATCGAGCCCGCACGCGGTCGACCCCACACGGCCGGGAGCATAGCCGGCACGCCCGCTCGGCCCGACGTCGCGGCCCCGCGCGAAAATCGCGTTGTCGGTGGGCACCGCTCGTCTTAGTCTCGATCGCATGCGGTGGGGCGCTCTGTTCCTCGCAGCCGGGATCTGCGGCTGTGGCGCACCCCCCGGCCAACCGTCGGATGCGGGTGGCTCGAGCACCGTGGGTACCTCGGGCACTGCGGTGGGGACCACGATGCAGTCCAGCACCAGCGGTTCGCCCCCGAGCACGTTCGGGATGGGCGACGATCCCGACGATGGCTCCGAGGTGGGCTTCGTCGGTCCGCTCGATGTCTCGTGCGCATCGGCGTCGAGCGGAGTCTCGGCCCATTGTGCGCTGTGCAGCGTGCGAGATCAGAACTGCTTCGACGACTTCAAGTGCGTGGCCTGGGCCGAAGACGACGGCGATGCATGGACCGGCACCAAGTGCATCGGCACCGCACTGGCTCCCATCGAAGTGGGCGAGGCGTGCACCGTCGACGGCACCCCCGTCTCGGGTCGTGACGACTGTGTGCGTGGATCGATGTGCTGGGACGTCGACCCGGGGAGCCTGGAGGGCGTGTGTGTGCCCTTTTGTGGATCCGAGGACACCGCGGGGCAGGTCTGCCCCGATGGCACCGCGTGCATGGACGACGGTCAGGAGGTCCTGGCGCTGTGCCTCCCGCCGTGCGATCCGCTCGCGCCGCTGGCCTGCGCGGCGGACGAAATCTGTCGGTGGTTTCCGGCGAGCGCGGCTGGGTTTTGCATTCCGCAGGGGGGTGGCGTGGTGGAGCTGCCCACGATCCAGTGCGGCTCCGAGTTCGAGGCGTGCCCGGCCTCCAGCGTCTGCGTGTCGGCGGCGACCTTTGGCGGATGCGGAGCACCGACCTGCTGCACCCCGTGGTGTGATCTCACCCAGCCGGGTGTCGACGCGGAGTGTGCCGCCCGTGAGCCCGGGCAGGTGTGTGTGCCCGTGATCGATCGACGGCCGGTCCCCGAACCCTACGCGCACCTGGGTGTGTGCGCCGTGCCGCCGCGTGAGCGTCGTTAGCGGGGGGCGCCGATGTCGGCCGAGCGCACCGTGTGGATCGTGGGCGCGACCTCGATCCTGGGATGGACCCTCGCGAACACCGAGACCCCGGGGCTGCGGATCATTCCCACCTGCAGCCGCCATGGTCGGGGCTCGGCCGAGCGAGGGTGGCTGCACATCAATGTGGAGACGCCCGCGGACTGGGCCGAGCTGAAGCAGCAGCCGCCCGACATCCTCGTGTACTGCGCGGGCGTCTGTAACGTGCAGCGATGTGCCGCGCACCCCAAGTTTGCGTGGGCCGTCAACCTCGGCGGGGTGGAGGCCATGCTCGATGCCGTGCCCGACTCCACGCGGCTGGTGCTGTGCTCGTCCGATCATGTATTCGCGGGCCGACCCGAGCCCTACGTGGAATCGACACCTCCCGACCCCCTGAGCGTGTACGGGCAGACGCGCGTCGCTTCGGAGCGGTGTGTGCTGGACCGTCGCCCCGACGCCCTCGTCGTTCGGGTGGCCTTGCCAATCGGGGCCTCGATGAACGGGCGGGTGGGGCACCTGGACTGGCTGCGGTATCGACATTCCCAGGGCTTGCCGATGACGGTGGTTCGCGGAGAACACCGTGCGGCGGTGTGGGCCGATGACGGCGCGAAGCGGATCCTGACGCTCGCGCAATCGGATCTTCGCGGCATCCGGCACCTGGCCGCGACGCGGGTCAGCGCGCGCCCGCAGCTGGCGGCGACGCTGTGCCGGCACCTGGGGCTCGAGGCTGCGTATGGAGTGGTGGCCCGCGAGACGCTGGGTCGTCCCCACCTCGGGCACATCGATCTTCAGACCGAGCACCGCGACGCTCTGGCTGCGCCGTTGCCCGCGGTGATCGACGAACCCTTCCGTCCGTAGGCGACCGGGTCGGCAGCTGCAGCCAGGGTCGACGCCGAGCCCGTGGTCCGACGAGAGCCAGGTGCCGGGCGCGACCGTCTGTGGCGTGCCCTCCGTGCGTGCGTGGCTCAGTGTGGGACACGACGAAGTCGCCCCACCAATGTGGCTCGACCCCGGGCGTCGAGGTACCTTGGTCTTGGGGACTTCGGCCCGCCTTTTGGGCTTCTATATGGAGTGAGGCTGACCCCGATGGGCGCTCGGCCCGGAGGTCAACGTCTGCCCGTTCGTACGAAATTCCACATCGATACCGAACAGTTGGCGATGTCCCCAACCTCGCGATCGACTCGGGCCGATCGAAGATACGGACGTCGACACTGGTTGGAATATCGAGGCCGTCTGGCCTCACCTACCGCTTGAAATTGACCATTGAAGAGCTGAGCCATGACCATCGCGAACTTGAAGCGAAACCTGACGATACTGACCCTCACCTGCGTTGCGCTCGCGGGCTGTGACAAGGCATCCGCGCCCGACGATGGGGCGGACGATGGCTCCGAGGAGACCGAAGGGGCGGGCGAGGAGACCACCGCAGGGGAATCCTCGAACCTCAGCTGCAAAGAGCCCGGTGCCTCGCGCGACTGCACCACGGAGGACGGTGAGCAGGGCGTTCAGTTCTGCGACGACAGCTACGCCTCTGGTGCCGAGGTGTTGCAGTGGCACGAGTGCCTGACCTCGATCGTGTGTACCCCGGGGGACTCCAACGACTGCGGTATCCCGGGCGGCGGTGGTGGGGATGGGTCTACGGGCGAGGACCCCGGATCCACGATTTGGGAACACTGCGGCCTCTATGGCGGCGTTCCGGACTGGGACACCAACCAGGACGAATGGGGCGGCTGCAACACCCCGTTGGTGCTGTCGTTCGATGGGCAGCCCGCGCGGATGACCGCAGCTGGAGCCGCCACCTTCGATCTCGACGGCGTGGGTGGCTGCATCACGACCGACTGGCCCGGGGCGGCAACCCCCTGGCTCGCACTGGACCGCGACGGCAACGGCTCGATCGATTCGGGTCGCGAGTTGTTCGGCTCGGGCACCCGCCTCAGCAACGGGCGGCGGGCGCCGCATGGCTTCGCGGCCCTGGCCGACCTCGACGACAACGGCGACGGTCGCATCGATCTGCACGACGAGGCGTTCGGGCAGCTGGTGCTATGGGGCGATCATGATGGCGATCGGCGTTCGACCTTCGCCGAGACCGAGCTGCTCGCGCATCGACAGATTCTCGGCATCGAGCTGGGCTACCGCATCGATCGTCAGTGCGACGACCGAGGCAATTGCGGCGTGGAGCGGGCCAGCTTCCGGTTCATCGACGAGCACGGGGCCGTGCGCACGGGGGAGGTCGTCGACCTCCACCTGGCGTGCCACTAGACTAGACGGCAAGCGGTCAGTCACCCAGGCGTGGCCCGGGGATCCGTTGGTCCCCGCTGCGCAGGGTGATCTGGCGCTGATCGAGGTGCTCCAGAAACGGTACGGCGTACTTGCGGCTGAGGCCGGTCATCGCCTTGAGTGCCTGCACATCGATCGTGCCCTCGCGGCGTAGATGGGCGCGGACCTCGTCGACCAAGGCATCGTGGCTTTGGCGGGCGATCGAGATGTCTTGGGTGATCTTCACCAGGCGGCCGGTTCGCTGCAGCACGCCCACGATCTCGAGGACCTGGCGGCTGCTGAGATCCACCGCGGCTTGGACCTCCTTGAGGCTGGGGGCGGTCATGCCCGCCTCCTCGTAGCGGTCGAGGACGCGCTGCATGTGCTCGGGGAGCTCGCCCTCGGCGGGGACGCCCTTGCCCGGGCGGCCCAGCGTGCCCTGATCGTCGACGGCCCGCAGGGCGCCGCGGGCAATCGCTTGCTCGACGGCCCATGCACGCACCATGGGATCGACACGGTCGCCGAGCAGGCCTTCGACCGATGCCCGGCCCACGCCCGGCTGCAGCGGGTTTTGGGCGTGGAACCGGTCCACGCCCGCGATCACACGGTCGACCAGGGGGCGGGCGGCCTCGGTGTGAACGTAGCGGTCGCTGCCCAGCGAGACCAGCACCGCGCGCTTGCCCTGGCTCATCGCGGCCAGTCGTGGGCTCGCGTCACGCAGGCCCGTGCGTCGCTCGACGGCGATGGCATCGATGCCCACGACCCCTGCGTCGTGGACCAGGGCGCGGAGCCGGGTCTCGGGATCGGAGTCGGCCAGCGCTCGCCCCACCGCGATCCATCGCGGCCGCTGCCCTCGCCCGGGAGAGGGCTCGGGGTCGATGACCAAGCCGCCGCCGAGCGTCAGACCGTGGTCATCGTGGGCGCCGACGGTGGTGGACGACGAGAACCCGCGAATCACCAGCCGAAGGTCTCGCCACATGGGCATCGGTCGCTCGAGGCGAATCCGCACCAGACCCTCGAAGCCCGGGGGAATGCTGACCTCGCCGTCGCGATCATCTGCTGCCTCCGGATCCGGCTTGCGCCACAGCGGGTCGAGCCGCGCCGGGGTGTGAGCCGTGCCCGCGCACAGCTGCACGCTGGTGTCGTGCACCCACGGAGGATCGCGCCCTGGAAGGTGCTGGAGCATCGCGTGCACCACGGAGGTCCGTGCCACGGTGGGCCCGCGGGTGAGCACGTCGCCGCGGTGCAGCTCCGAGACCTCGATGCCCGCGAGGTTGAGCGCCAGTCGGTTGCCGGCCGCTACCCGTGCTTGGTCGGCGCTGCGGACCTGGGCGCCTCGGCTGCGGACCTCTCGGCTCTCGCGGCCCGGTCCCGCGGGCACCAGCTGGAGATGGTTGTCGGCGGTGAGGTCGACGACGCCCGACAGCAGGGTGCCGGTGACGACCGTGCCGTGCCCCTTGATCGAGAACACGCGGTCGATCGGAAACACCACGGGTCCCTGGCTATCGCGCCGGGGAATCTGCGCGGCGAGCTTGCGCAGCTTGGCGCGCAATTGCTCGAGGCCTTCGCCGGTCTGCCCGCTACACGGGATGATCTCCGACTGTGCGAACACGCTGTCTTGCAGCGCACCGCGTACATCTTCGACCGCGAGCTCGACCGCTTCGGTGTCACCCTCCAGCCGATCGACCTTCGTCAGGGCGACGACCCCGTGCTGGATGCCGAGCAGGCGGCACACGTTGAGGTGCTCGCGGGTCTGCGGCATCACCCCGTCTTCGGCGGAGACCACCAAGATCACCAGATCGATGCCTCCGGCGCCGGCGACCATGGTGCGGACGAAGCCCTCGTGCCCCGGGACGTCGACGATGCTGGCCCGTGTCCCGGGCGTGATCTCCCAGGCCGCGAAGCCGAGCTCGATGGTGATCCCGCGCCGTTTCTCCTCCGGGAGGCGGTCGGTATCGATCCCGGTCAGGGCGCGGACCAGGGTGGTCTTGCCGTGGTCGATGTGGCCCGCGGTGCCGAGAACCAGCGAGCGTGGGGCTTTCGCCATGGGGACGGAGTCTACCCCCGCTCGCGGTGGCATGAGGCCATGGGCTACGGGTGAGCACCTTCCGCGGCGATGGAGCCGCCATGCCCGCCCCCTGGGTTTCGCCCTCGGGTC
>JAHZJA010000653.1 GCA_022601155.1 Deltaproteobacteria bacterium
GAGCCCCCGAGCCCGGGACCGCTCAAGCCGGGTGCTCGGCCAGCCAGGTGGCGGCCACGTCGGCCAGCCCCTGCAGGTTCAGCTGGGTGAACATCAGCCGGGCTCGCTCTGCGTGCTTGCGGGCCTCCACGTGCTTGCCCTGCTCATCCCACAAGATCTCGGCGATGGCGAACTCCGCCGAGGGGTGGGCCATGTCGGTGGGAGGGTCGGGAATCTCCGCGGCGACCCCCAGCAGGATGTCGAGCGCCTCCTGCTGCTCGCCCGCCCAGCTGAGCAAGCGCGCCCGCTCGACACGAAGCCGGACCATCTCCACGTGGTCGTTCCCCATCGTCTTGGCGCGCAGCGCCACCATCCGATCCATGTGCGTGTGCACCAGCGTCCGATCGCCCCGCGCCGCCGCAATCGCGGCAAGCACACCGTAGGCCGGGCCCAGATACAGATGATCTTCGCCCAGCTCGCGCTGCAAGCTCTCCAGCGCCGCGTTCGCTTCGCGCTCGGCTTCGTCGTGCAGGCCCAGCTCGACCAGCGCCTCGGCGAGGTCGGCCCGGTTGCTGGCCAGCTGGATGGGATCGTCGCCAAACTTCTCGAGCAACACGACCGAGCGCCGTGAAAACTCGACCCCTTCTTCGCGACGGTCGAGGTAGCCGAGCACGCCTCCGATGGAGTTGAGGGTGCCCGCATACATGGGGTGCTCGGGGCCGAGACTCTCGAGACGAATCTCGCCGGCCTTCTCGAACGCCCGCAGTGCATCCTCGTAGCGCCCGTTGTTGCTGTAGGCGACCCCGAGGTTTTGATAGCCCGACGCGACTTCGGGATGACGGCCGCCCAGCGCTTCCTCGAACACGTCCACGTAGCTCTCGAGCCCCTCGATGGCCAGCGCGTTGTGCCCCAGCATGAGCTGGATGGTGGCGAGGTTGAAGGCGGCGTCGGCCCAGCGCAGCGGGGCTTGCTCGCGATCGCGGAGCGCCAGAGCCTGGCGACACAGCGCAGCCGCTTCGAGGTACTCGCCCTGCCGATAGGTCACCGTGGCCTTGTTGAGCAGCAAGGCCGACAGGGCCTCGTTGCCCATGCCCGCCCCCTCGATCTCGGCCTCGGCTCGCCGCGCGAGCTTCTGGGCCTCGTCCATCTTGGCCAGGCCCATCCCCAGCACGTAGACCTGGTGCACCAGAGCGCGGGTCATCAGGCGACGATGCCGGGAGGCCGTCGCCAGCAGGATGGCTTCGTCGAACGCGACACTGGACGCCTCGGCCTCGCCGCTGCGGTCGAGCAAGTTCGCCAGCAGGTAGCGTGTCTCGGCCTGGAGCGGCTCGTGCCCCAAGGCGACAGCCTCGGTATCGGCCTTGCGGGCGAGCTCGAGACCGTCTGCGTACCGACCGGCCGCAATGAGAGCGTTGCCGCGGGCAATGTCGTCGCGGATGGCCTCCACCGCATCGCGCAGCGGACCGGGCACGGTCGGCGGGATCTCGGCCATGAGCAATTCGGCATCGGCACAGTCATCGACCGATGGCAGCCCCGCCACTGCGCTCACCGCCCGACGAACCGTGGCCTCATCGGCGGCATCGAAGATTCCCAGCAGCGTGTCGAGGGCCACCTGACGGCGCGACAAGCAACGCTCGCGCAGCGCAGCAACCCCCGGCCCCTCGTCGCCGCTGCGCTCGGGCTGACACGACAGCGCGCGCAGCCCCTCCCACGTCTGGACGTACGTGTCGACGTCGTGGAGGGCCCGATCGGCCACATCGGCGGCGTAGCTCAGCTCGGTCGCGACGAATGCCGTGCGGATCGCCTCCCGCCTATCGGGAGACCATGTCTCCACCAAGCCCCGCTCCGTCCGACAAAACGCGGTGCGGGTGGGCTCCGTGCTCGCGTAGGCCCACACCCCGGCCCCGGCGGCGAGCAACGGCGCGCCCACCATCGTCGCCACCCGCCACGGCCGGATGGGGCGGCGGTCGAGTACCGCCAGCAGCTCGTCCATCGACGCAAACCGAGCGTCACGCTTGCGAGACAGCCCCCGCCGCAGCGCCTGCCGCACCGTCCGAGGCACCGCCAGCTCGTGGGAGACATCGGCCAGCCGCCCATCCATCACGTTGGAGGCGAGCTCTGCGACGGTGCGCCCCGAGAACGGCCGGGTGCCGTAGACGGCCTCGAACAACGCCACACAGAACGCGAACTGGTCCGAGGCCGCGTCGGCGGGTGCCTGCTCGTACTGCTCGGGCGCCATGTAGGCCGGCGTCCCGACCAGCGTCCCCGTCTCTGTCAGCGCGATGGCAGGGCTGCGCGGGCCCGAGATCGAGCCCAGCCCCGAGAGCAGTTCCTCCACATCGAGCTCGTCGGTCGCCGACAGATCGGCCCGGGGCTGAGCCGCCGGGCCCCAGCGGGCGAGACCAAAGTCGGTCACCCGTACCCGGCCCCCGCTGCCGATCAAGACGTTGTCGGGCTTGAAGTCTCGGTGCACCAGATCCGCCGCATGGGCGGCCGCCAGCCCTCGACCGGCGGCGACGAACACCTCTCGGATCTCGGGCCAGGATCGACGCTCCGACTCGAGCCAGCCCTTGAGCGTCGGCCCATCGACGAACTCCATCGCCATGAACACCTGCTCCTCCCAGGTGCCCACGTCGTGGACGGTGATGACATTGGGGTGGCTGAGCTTGGCTAGCGCCTGGGCTTCACGCAGCAAGCGGGCGTTGCGATCGCCACTGCCCGGATCGTCTCGGCTGCCGCGCAGCAGCTTGAGCGCCACGCGACGGTCGAGCTCGGGATCGTAGGCGGAGTAAACCACGCCCATGCCCCCCACGCCCACGCACTCGAGTACGCGATACCGACCCACGTCGGCCCCGGCCGGCAACAAGATCCCCAGCGGTCGAACGTCTGGCTCCTCGCCGTCGGCACCGAGGGTCACGGCCAGCTCTGCGGACCGCATCGGGCCGTCGCCGTCGGCCGACGCCCCTTCGGGTGCCTCGGGTGCCTCGTTGGGCGGGCCGTCCTCGAAGATGCTGACCATCCCCGCCACCACCTGGCTGCACGCGTCGCAGTGGTCGAGATGCGCCTCGATCTCCGCGACCTGTGGCGCAGGCAGCTGTCCCCCAACGAACTCGACGATCACCGCCTCGTCCGGGCACACGGGTACCGGGGCTGTCGGGCCAGCACTCACCAACGGCAACGATGGCACGACCCGCGCTGCCATGCACCTCGGCGCCGACCGTCCGCCAGCGAGCGCACCGGTGCCCACACGCCATCGGCGGATCCCCCTCGCAAGACCCCGAGACGAGGCGCTACCGAGCGTAGCGAGCCTCGGGAACTCCCCGCGCTGCCGCGTGCCCAGAAGTTGCCCTCACCCGTGCGCCATCGCGTGGTCGCGGCGTTTGCCTAGGCCTCGGGCTGTGCCCGCGCCACCGTGTCGCGGATCCTCCGGGCGGTCGCCCGTGGCGCTTCGACCTGCGGACAGTGCCCAATGCCGGACAGCACGACCAGCTTGGCGTCAGCGATGCCCTGGTGGAACACCCGACCGGCGGACAGATCGATGAGCCGATCGCAATCGCCCCACAAGACCATCGTCGGCACCTTGATCTCGGGCAGGCGCGCGGTGAGATCGAGACCTTCGTCGAGCAGGTCGGCCATGATCTTGTCGTTCATTGCCCCGCGTGCGAGCTGAGCCCGTGCCATCTGTCGAACCACGAATCCGGGCATGGGCGGCACGCGCTCGAGCACGAACCGCAGGAAGCCCGCGTAGTCTTCTTCGCCGCGCAACCCGAACGGACTCAGGCCCGCCTGCATGTGGTGCTGCAGCGCGCTGGGCCGAGGCATCCGCACCCCGAGAGCACCGATGAGCGTCAGCGACCGGACCCATGCCCCGCGCTCGAGCGCCATGCAGGCCGCGACCGCACCGCCGAGGGAGTTGCCCACGAGGTGAATGCCCTCCGGCGCCCGCTCGTGCAGCGCCTCGGCGAGCAGCGCGGCGGTGGAGTGCACCGAGTAGCAGTGGTCCAGCGGTTGGCTCGCGCCCGAGAACCCCGGCAGGTCCGGCAAGATGACCCGATGCGTGGGCGTGAGCAGTCGCGCCGTGTCGACGAAGCTGTCCTTGGTGTCGGTAAAGCCGTGGACCATCACCACGGGCACCCGCTGGGTCGGGGGTCCGCCCACCAATGCGGGCATCCGAAAACGACCCGTCCGCAGCTCGTCCAGCCGCAGCCCGCTGAGGCGGCGCCGAGCCGCGAACACTGCACCCACGAGCCGAGAGGGGTGCAGCACCGACGACAGCCTGGAACGCGAGCTCGACGGCACGAGGGCCGGCATCGTACCGCACCCCGACCGGCTGGATCTCGGCCGCAGTCAAGCCCCCTTGACCACGGTCAAGGGTTGGCTCCTCGTTGTCGGCCGTTCGCAGCGGCAGATCGCTGCATCGTGCGACAGGATCTGGGGACCACGACGGAGATCATTGGCAAAACCGGCTGCGCTCGGCTCTTGCTACGTCAGTCGTCCACGATGACTTTCAGGACCCCCCACCCCTTGTTCCTCGCCCCCGTCGCCCTCGCCTTCACCGCTTGCGAGCCCGCCGAAGCCACCCGCACCGAGATGCGCGAGGCCCTGGTCGAGGTGGCGGAGCTCGGCGATGGACTGGGCGCCCAGGCAGACATCATCGAGCTGACCACGAGCTTCACGCTGGGCCAGGGCGCGCAGGCGGCCGCCGAGGAGATCCGCAGCTTCGTGGAGAGCCAGGTCGCCTGCTCCACCGTCACCGTCGAGCCCGGCCTCGTCTCGATCGACTTTGGCGACCTCGGGGACGCGTGCGTGTATCGGGGACGAACCTACGCGGGCGTCGTGACCGTGGCGGTGGCCCTCGAAGGCGATGGCGCCCGGGTCACCCACACCTACGAGGGCTTCACGGGTGGTCGGGTCACGATGGACGGCGAGGCCGTCGTCGACTGGACCGACCGCACCCGGCACATCGTCACCGACCTGGATTTCACCTCCGATAACCGCGACGTCCATGTGGAATCGGACCGGACCCAGGCCTTCAGCGGATGTGAGGGCGCGTTGGCCGTGTGCGTGGACATCGAGGGCTCGCGCTCGTGGACGACCCCTCGCGGCGAGTGGAGCATGAGCATCGAAGACGTCCACGCGCGGAGCATCGACCCCGTCCCCGAGGCGGGCAGCTATACCGTGGTCAACCCCGAGGGCACGGAGATCGGCATGAGCTTCTCGCGGGTCGACGAGGACACGATCCGCGTGGACATCACCGGTGGGCGGCGGGACTTCACCTTCGACGTCACCGCCGCCGGTCAAGTGCAGTGACCCGAGCCCCTCGATGAACGCCCGGTGCCGCGGTCGGGGCTACGGCTCCGACCGCTCGAGGTCGGCGAGGATCTGCTGGACGGCCTGCTTCCACCGACCGTCACTGGCTGGCCAGTACACGCTCTCTACGTGAATCTCGGCGTCTGGCCGCAGCTGAATCCACAGTCCGCTCATGATCCCGGTGGGATAGCGATAGACCACCGCGTACGTCGGAGGCTCCACGCCGTTGCGCTGGGCCCAGGCTTCCACGACCTCGGCGTCGGCGGGGGTCTGCGGACCATTGGCGGCCCAATACTTGGCTTGCTCCGCGCGTCCCTCGGCACCGATCGTTCGGGGCCTGGCCACCACGGCCAAGGTCAGAGGGTCGCGCAGAGGATCGCCCAGCATCCACATCTCGCGCTCCATCGCATCGCGCTCGTAGATCGGCGCACCCACCATCTGGGGCGCCTGCACCTCCAGCCCAGGGGCGAGCGTGTGAGACACGAGCCGAGGCTGCTCGCGAAGCCGCCACGGTTGGCCCTCGACCCAGGCCGTGACCAATGCGGCCCCCATCACGCCCGCGACCAGACCCGCCGCGATCGTCCACGTCCGGGATGATCGAGCGCCCCCGGCCTGTGCTGGCTCGTCACTCGCGGGCTCGCTGTGGGTTGGCGAACTGCCCGTCCGCTTGCCGCTGGCGACCCGCCCGATGGGAGGCAAGTTGCGCACAAGCACGCCGCTGAGCACCAGGCCGGCTCCCACCGCGCCGCCACCAAAGTGCGCCCACATATCGACCCCGGGCATGAACGACATCCCCACGCCGAGGGCGAGGTTGATCCCCGCACTGCGACGCAAGGGGGTGACGAGCACCTCGGGGATCGTCTCGCCGGGCTTCCATGCCAGTGCAGCAGCCGCGCCCAGAGCTCCGAAGATCGCTCCCGATGCGCCCACGCTGACGGGGGCCGCGGCCGCCACCGCGCTGGCCAGCCCGCCGCCGAGCGCTGCGGCACCCAGCAGCACGCCATAGCGCCCCGCGCCGAGGATCTTTTCGACGAAGCCACCCAGCACCAGCAGCACGTAGCCGTTGAATCCGATGTGGATCACACCGGCATGCAGCAGCGCCGAGGACAGCAGCCGCCACGGCTCGCTGGCGGTGCTGTGCGGCGTGTTGGCTCCCATCCGCACCAGGGTTGGGATGTTCTCGCCTCCGCCCCACCACACCTCGAGGCCGAAGATCGCCACGAGGACCGCGAGCAAGCCCCAGGTGGCCAGCGGGCGGGCTCCCAGCTGCGCAATGAAGGCACGCCGATCCTCGAGGCGCGCACGGTCGTCGGCGGACAGCGGCGCCGGAGCATCCACGCGGGCTTCCACCGCCGCTCGCTCGACGACGGGCAGCTCGCCCGCGGCCGCGGCCCCAAGCGTGGACCCGAGCGGAGAGTCGGCCCGACCACCACCCGCGGTCCACAGCGACCACGGCTCGCCCGACGCGGCTGGACTCAGGTGGAACAGCTGCACGGCCCGACGCGCCACCAAGCCTCCGCCACCGCTGGGCATCTGCGTCCGTAGGCTCGGGTCGCCGCCGATGATGGCCAGCTTGATGTGGACGCCCGGGTTGTCCTCGACGATGGCCCGCAGCTTGGTGCCGATGGCCTCGGCCGGGCCGAACGCCGGGGTGAACACCGCCGTCAGGCTCTCGTCGGCCATGGCCAGGACCGCCGCCGCATCGCCCAGCGCGAGCAATCGCGCGGGAATCGCCTCGTCATCGACCAGCCGGGCGACGACCGCCAGCAGCAGCGTCTCGGGGTTGGGCACGCATTGCGTATAGCACCCGCACACCACGATCGGACCCGGCTGCTACGATGGCGGCCCATGGCGGGGCTGCACTGGGAGGACGAGGACGGGTTGCCGTGCCAGGTGACCACCGCCGATGGCACGCGTTGGCTGCGGTCCGAAGCCCGAGCGGGCACGCGCCGCTGGGTGCTGCACCTGCCCGATCACACCGAGATTGGCGTGGAGCGCGATGCGGCCGATCACCCCGTGCTGGGGCGCTGCGATCGGTTCATCGGCCCTGCGGGCGACGTGCTCGCCCACGGCACCGCCATCGACTGGCACCGACCGCGCCAGATCCCCGCGCTCGATCGCCCGGGGGCACTCCCGCGCGGAGCCGGGACCGCGATCCTCAATCTCCTGGCCGGGCAGGCGGCCCGGACCCACGGGCAGCGGCTGCGCTACCACGGCCCCTACCCCAGTCCCGCGCTGTGGTCGACCTTGCGGGCGAGCTTCTCGATCGACGGCGATCTCGAGTCGGCGGCGTCGAGGTTCACGGCCGAGGCCATGACGCGTGCACTCGCGGGGCGGCACGCCGAGATCGCGGTCGACTTCCTCCCCGCTCCGCACGCGTGGCACTGGACGCACCCCCGGGTCTGCGTCCAGCGACGGACCGGAATCGAGCGGGTCTACGTGGACGGGCGGGCCTTCGACCACAACCCGACCAGCCCGCGACGATTGGTGGAGCACGGCGATGGCCTCGTCGCCCGCATCGTGGTGGGCGGCACGTCATGGCAGGACGTACTGCGGTTGGATGGCGAGGGCGTCCCTACATCCGATCCTCTCGGGCTCCCGTCACCGCCCGAGGAGCTGGTCGGGACCGCCCTGCCCTCCGCGGTCGCGGCCATCCTCGGCGAAGTCCTGGCCGGGCAAGCGCCGGCCTTGCTCCGCGCGGCGATGCACCACCAGATGACCACCAAGCCCCTGCGGTGGGGTGCGCTCGGCGACGATCTGGTGCGCTGCGGCGACGATGCGATCGAGCTGCACGCGGCACTGGTGGATGTGCTGCCCACCGACTCGACCGCACTGCTCGGCGTGCTGGTCCAGCTGCTCGAGGGACCCGTTCGCCGCAGCGCAGCACGCTCGTTGGCCGAGACGTGGCAGCGCGCGATCAGCGATCCGCCCGTCGCATAGACCGTCGCATAGACCGTCGCACGCCACGGTGCCCGGCCCCCGAGCCCTGCTCCAATGTGAAACGGACGGCCCCTGGGAGCCGTCCGTCCGCCTCACGGCTTCAGTTCACAGGCAGATGCCCGTGCCCTCGGTGAACGTCTGCAGCTCGCCGATCGCAGGCGCGACATAGAGTTCGTCGAGACCCGAGGGCCAGCTCACCACCACGAAGGCCAGGTGCCAACGGCCGAGGCCGAAGGTCAGCCATGGGCTGTTGGTGGACGCGAAGCTCGATCCCGCCACGACTTCCTTGACCTGCTGTCGCGCCGGGGTGAACGCGTGGACCCGAGCGCCGATGCCCATGGAGTTGCTCGCCGTACCTCGCAGCCGGATGGTGACCGAGTTGTTGGCGTTGCCCTCGTTGCGTTGGATGACGGGAGCACCGTCGCCTGCCAGCGTGCCTTCGGGGGTCGTCAGGGCATAGGCCGTCTTGACGATCGCGATGTCCGGGAAGCCGTCGGAGTCGTAGTCGGCGACGGCCAGCCCCGATGTCGCCTGGTTCTCGAGACCAAAGTCGTCGACGGCCTCGAAGTACCCGTTGCCGTCGTTCTCGAAGATCCGCCCCGGCCCGGCCAGGTCGCCCAGGAACGTCATGACCGGGAGTGCCACGCTGCCGACCGTGACGAGATCGTCGTCGCCGTCGTTGTCGAAGTCCGCGAAGCTGGCGCCCCAGCCCCACTCCCAGCCTCCCAGGCCCGCCTCGTAGGTAGCGTCGGCGAAGGTGCCGTCGCCGTTGTTGCGGAACAGCACCTGCTCGCCGAGCAGCCCCGGCATGAACGGGTTTTCGGGGCCCATGCCCGTGGCAAAGATGTCGAGATCACCGTCGAGGTCGTAGTCGGACATCGTGACGGCCATGGGAAACCCGGGACGCGCGTTGAGGCCCGCGGCCGTCGCCGTGTCGACGAAGGTCAGATCGCCCTGGTTGATCCACAGCTCCCACGGGCCCGGAATGGGGAACGGCTGCGCACCGCTGGTATCGAGGTTGCCGCAGTTGCCCATCAATAGATCGGTGAGCCCATCGTTGTTGAAATCCGACATGCCCGTCACGCAGCCACCGAAGGCGGTGTCGATGCCTGCGTACGCGCTGATGTCGACGAACGTCCCGTCGCCCTGGTTGTGATAGAGCTTCTGGGTCGATAGCTCCCCGGTGAAGAAATCACCCGTGCTGGCGACGTACAGGTCGATGAAGCCGTCGTTGTCGATGTCGCCGAACGACGCCATCACCCCGTTGTGCAGCGGGTCGATGCCCGAGGCGGTGGTGATGTCGGAGAAGGTCCCGTCGCAATTATTGAGGTAGAGCCGATGGGGCAGCACCGCGCCCAAGAAACCTCCCGCGCCTGTGAGGAACAAGTCGGTACAGCCATCGTTGTCGATGTCTCCCGCGAGCGCTCCTGTGTGTCCGCTGCCGTCACCGGTGACCCCGGCTTCCGTGGCCACGTTGGTGAAGGCGCCAGAGTCGTTGCGGAACAGCCCGTGGTCACCCCCGGGCGAGTTGACCAAGATGAGGTCGAGGTCGTCGTCGTCGTCGTGGTCGATCCATGCGGTGCCACCGAGGCCCGCGGTGAAGTTGTCGCCTATCCGCTCGAACGAGACGCTGGCGGATGCATCGGAGAAACTAGTGCCATGCTCGGTCTTGGGCGGCTTCCACCAGGGGTGGGCCTGCGCGATCGAGGGAATGGCGAACGTTGCGAGAGCGAGAGCACCGAGGGTCGCAGTTTTCATGGGGCGGCTTTTCGTCTGAGAGGGAGTGACAGTCGGCTCGGGGACGAGCGACTGGTGGATTCGGCCGCGAGCGAATGCGGCCGCGCGCCATCTCGAGGGCCAGGCGCGGGCACGCGCGCCACCGACGAGGGCGTGGGGGGACAACGGCTCCCTGCGCTACCGAGCACGACGAGGCATGCGTATCGGCACCGCGAACAGGTGCTGTGGGTCACCAGGGTGGGACGAGACGCCAAAGGCATCGCGACTCGTCGGCAGGGCGCACCGGTCGGAACACGACCGCAACGAAGCGGTCATGTGACTCGCTGAACGAGCGAGACACACCCTGATTGTCTTCGTTTGGAGGGCACCGTCGGTCGCTGTCGAGGCGAAGACGGCTTGGGTCGTCAGCTCATGGTCGTGTGGAGAGTCATCGTGTTACTGGCAGTCGTCATCTACCCATTGACCCCGACCAAAGCGACGATCGGCTCGCACATCGCGAGTCCCCTAGACCCGATCGTCCTGGTTCGATCAAAACACTAGCGCGTTTGCAAGCGTCCTCAAGCGACGCACGAAGAATTCTTCGGGTAATCGCCTTCGCAGTTCGACGCGCCATCGTAAGTACCAACGCACCCTCGGTATGATGTGTTCCACCGCGCCTCGACCGAGGCGTAATGCCATCACGTCGACCGGTGGGCCGGCTCACCGCGTGACGGTTTGGTGTAACCGATTGTACCGATGACGCGTGATCAACCGTCGTACTCGACGGCGCCGATGTCGGGCGCCGCATCGCGGGCGACGCCACGCATGTCGATGTCGACCGCCTCGACGGCAATACCTGCATCGATGGCGGGGCTGTCGGACGACAGCGGAACGAAGTAGGGGAACGTGTCGCGCTGGAGCTCACCGATGCGCGGATCTTCGACCACGGCAGCCCCCGGCGTCGGGCGAGGCTCACCCTGCGGGGTCTCGGCGGGGAAGAACAGGTTGCCCCCGCTGGCGAACACCAAGAAGCCGTTGTCCTGGCCGTCGTCGACCTCGTCGAGCATCCAGTTGACGTGCTCAGAGGGCACGGGAGGCGTCCCTTGGGCCGAGGGCGCGTTGTTGTCGAAGAACAGGTTGTTGCGCAACGCCACCCCACCTGCGCCCAGGGTGAGCCCCGCCGTCCAGTTGGACGCACGATTTTGGATGAACGCGTTGTGCTCGACGTCGAAGAACGCCCCGTACAACGCCGCGCCTCCACCCCCGCCCGTGCTCTGATCGGTGGTCCGCACCTCGTTGCGCAGGAACAGGTTGTTGTCGAAGCGCGCAGCGGTCTGCCAGATGTTGTAGATGAGCGCGCCGCCGCCTGCGTACTCCGCCGAGTTGTCGATGAAGGCGTTGCGCGTCACGACGTACTCGTCGGGCCCCTCATCGGGCGCCCACGGGATGGTGGTGTCGACGTCGACGTACGAGTAGAGGCATCCACCCCCCTGGTACAGACCGCCCGCATCCCCGGCTGAATTCGCCTCGCACACGTTGCTGACGAACTGAAACGAAGTGCGCGTGTACTGCCGGTAGAACAGCGATACCGCACCACCCGACTCATCGGCGTTGTTGTCGGCAAACAAGTTGCCGCACATGTGGACGTAGTTGGTCTCGTCCTCGCCCCAGCCGGTCTCGGTGCCGTCTTGATAGTAACAACCGCCGAATCCCTGGTTGCTGTTGCTCGACGCGTCGTAGCGAGCCTCGTTGCCGACGCAGGTGCTGTTGGTCAGCTGGGTCTTGGCCCCCAGCGTGCCGATGGCACCCCCCAGCGTGGCGCTGTTGCCCGTGAACTCGCACTCGTCGCAGTGGAACTGGCACATGAACGAGTAGATGCAGCCACCGTTGCCGGTATCGAGGATCTGGCCGGTGTTGGGATCGAGGGTGTTTGCGCCAGTGGCGTTGTCGCGGCAGCTGAGATTCTTGCCGATCAGCGCCCCGCCGGGGCCGTCGGCGTTGTGGCACTCGGCCAAGATGGCGCCCCCCGCCCAGTCGAACCAGTCGGCCTGGGTCACCTGCGGATCGCCCAGGGCCTCGGGTGCACGGGCGTTTTGGAGGGTGATGTTCTGGACGTGCAGGGTGGGTCCCGGCACCTTCATCAGCAATCGCGTGGCACCACCACCGTCGAGCACGGTCATGCCGTCCCCATCGAGCACGGTGTCGCTGGTCACCACCATCTGGGCGCTGAACACCACCGGATCTTCGCAGCGCACGAGCACGGTGCCGCCCGCCTCGACCGCGTTTCGAATCGCATCCTCGTTGCAGTCGCCGCCCTCGATGGTGACGGCCGGATTGCTGACATCTTGGGCCTCGAAACCCTCGCAGACGGGCGGAATCTCGGGCACGGGGAAGTCGCCGGACTCGCTGCTACCACCGGACTCGCCGCTACCCCCCCCGGTGCCGGCTTCTCCTTCTCCTGCCCCGCTCCCACCGGTGCCATCGCCGCCGCCTCCGCCATTGCCGCTCCCATCCAGGCCCGTGAAGCAGCCACAACAAAGGCCGAGGCCGATGATCAAAGACGAGCGGATGAGCGAGGTCGGATCGATACGGGCAGCCATGAGCGGGGGAGTCGGAGCATAGCGGAGCCCGTGCGAAGGCCTGTCCCGCGCTCGTCCATCGCCGAGTGCAAAACCACGGCGCAACCGTCGAGCGATGTGCTCCCTTCTATGTGCAGGTCGGAGTCGAACTGCCCTTGCCCTTCACGGCCGCCGAGCCGGCTCTGCCAATTGTGTAGGGCCCCCCAACAAGGCGGTATCGCGGGAGCTCAAACGCCAACCACCGAGGCGCACACGCTCGGCGCGGCCGTTTCGCACACCTCCGAGATGCACGCCAACCCCTGATCACAAGAGCTCGTGTCGGCGCAGGACTCGCCCAAGCCCGGCGGCGTTCCGCAGAACCCATTGGGGCACCAGCCCTCGACGCACTGCGCGTGGCCGCGACACGGCTCGCCGACCCTGGCCAGCACCTGGCAGACCGGTGCACTGCCCGGGATCGTGACGTCCGAGTCGCAGAACGCTCCCTCCACGCACTGTCCCCTCGGGCATAGCTCGCCGAGATCCGGAGGAGGCTGACACAGGTTGCTGGCCATGTCGCACGACAGACCCGTAGCGCACGGGCGATCGACCCGACACTCCTGCCCGGCTTGTCCGAAGAGATCCGGATCCGGGTCGCAGGGATCGAAGCAGACACGGTCGCAGACGAGCCCCTTGTCGCAGTCGGACGTCCACCCGCTGCGCGGCTGGCATCGCTCGCCGATCCCGTGCCGACCATGGAGCACGGGGCACCACCGCTCGCACGCGTCGGCATCGGTGTCGGTATCGGCACCGAGCGGTGCTGCGCAGCCTCGCTCGAGTAGCGCGTCGACGTAGCGAGCCATGCACACCGGATCGTAGACGAGCGCCGCGCCCGAGGTCGCGTTGCGGGTATCGATGACGACGTCCTCGACCTCCTGGTAGCACTCGAACACGTCTTCGTACGACCGCTCGGTGCAGTCGCAATCGAACATCGTGTCACACAGCGCCGCCGACAACTCCTCCTCGGCCTCGTTCAACGACACCTGGCGTGGCTCGACACCGACCTCGGTCACGCACGCAGGCACCACCACCGCCATCAACAACAACTTCGACCACCCTCGATAATCCATCGCCAAGCTCCCTCTTTATCAAGATCCCAACAACGATGGGCCCCCGACCGTATGGGCCGCAGCACCATCCCCTGGGGGTCCGAGCGTATCACTTGCGATCGGGAGACGAGGGCGCATCGACCCGAGCCAACCACTGGACGACCTGCTCGCGAATCTCGTCGTCCTCGGCGCTGTCCCGGGCACGTCGGGCCGCGGCGAGCGCCGCGGGTCGTTCGTGACCAAGGGCCCAGTGCGCCTGAGCCAGCATGAACTCGGCCTCGGCCAGCCGCCACGGTGCCTGATCGTCTCGGCCGAGGTAGATCCGCACGGCCTCCTCGGCATGCGTCTGAGCATCACGCCAGCGTCCGAGCTCGACCTCGTCACGGGCCACCGACGCGACCGCCCGCGCCAACGTGGGATGATCGGCTGACGTCTGAGGGCGCAAGATGTCCAGCGCCTGCCGATGCCGCTCCCAGGCGACTTGCACGTGCCCCTCGTTGAGTTCGAGAACGCCGAGGCTCAGCAGCGTCTCGGCCACGTCCCGATGCTCGCGGCCACGGGCGCGCTCGTAGATCGCCAGCGCCTGATCGAAGTGTGCCCGAGCCTGTGGCCAGCGATGGAGCTTGAACAACACGCCGCCGAGATTGAAGTGCGCGTCGCCGAGGTCGGGGTGGCCGGGCTCGCGGACCTCCTCCCAGATCTTCAGCGCCTTGCCCATGGCCACCGCCGCGCCCTCGAAGTCGTTGTCGGCGAAGTGCACCGTGGCCAGGTTGTTGTAGGCCGCGCCGAGCTCGGGATGCCGATCGCTCACCGACCGCTCGTAGATGTCGATGGCGCGACGGATCATCGGACGCGCCTGCTGCGGCTTGCCCTGCGACGCCAGCAGCTGGGCGATGTTGCTCAGCAGCGCGGCCACCCGCGGGTGCTCGGGCCCGAGCGTCCGCTCTCGATCGGCCAGCCCCCGACGGTACAGGGCGAGCGCTGCCTCGGGGCGACCCAGTCGCTCGAGCACCACCCCCAAGTTGTTGAGCGAGGTGGCGATGTCGCGGTGCCCGGGCGGCAGCTCGGCCTCCCGAATGGCGAGGGCCTGGCGCAGATCCACGTGGGCCTGCTCCGAGCGACCACCACTGGTGAACACGACGCCGCGATTGTTGAGCAGCCGCGCAACGGCGAGCGGCTCGTTCGTTCGGCCCACCGCGGCCTCGGCATGCCGCGCCCACTCGAGTCCATCGTCGATGCGCTCGAGCTGGTTGCCGACCACGAAGGTCAGCTCGCTGGTCGCCCGAGCCCACACCGCATCGTGCCGCGCACGCTGGGCGACCCAGGTCGCCGCCCGCAGCGATTGCTCGGCCGCCTCCGAGTCGCCCCGCTTGTCCTCGAGGTAGCCCCGCCACAGCAATGCCTCGGCGTGCACCGGTCCGTAGCCCAGGCGCGCAGCATCGTCCACGGCCTCATCGGCCAGCGCCCACGCGGCGTCGTACTTGCCGGCCAGCCTCCGCGCGTTGGCCTGGGCCAGCGTGGCTCGGGTCGCCTCGACCTGCGCCCGCACCTGCGGATCGTCGGGGGGGGCCACCGCCGCCAGCAGGGCCTGGGTGTCCGCACATCGAGCGACCGGGGTGAGCCCCGCGGCGATCGGGAGCAGTCGCTCCACCACCTGGGCGTCGGCCTCCTGCAGCAACGTCGCCGTGGCCGACAGCTGCTGGCGGAGTCCCTGCAAGCAGGCCATCCGCCGATCGAGCAGTTGCTCCGATTGCTCACCGTGGATGCGCGTGGCCGCGCACGCCTCGTCGTGCATCTGCGCCCACGCCTGTGCATGCGAGTCGAGGAGGGTCACCGCCTGGGCCCAGCCGTGCGCCGCCCAGGGCTCGTCGCTGCTCAGCACGGCCGACTGTGCCGCCGCTCGGGTCGGGTCGTCCCAGACTCCGTCGAGCTTGTCGCGACCACCCACGCAGGGCGTCGGCGCCGAGGGCCCCTGGGGCCGCAGGTATCCGAAGGCCCCGACCGCGACCAGGCCCACGCCCGCCGCCGCGATCGTCCAGCGTCGCCGCCGAGCCCCGGGGTCGTAGCGCAGCGCAATCAGCAGAGCGTCCATGTCGGCGTGGCGCCCGTCGGCCGACACCTCCAAGCCGCGAACGACGGCGTCTCGGATGGATGGCGGGACCTCCGTGGACCGGGGAGGCACCCGCTTGTTCCCGCTCAAGACCGAGGTCGTGAGCGCAACGAGGGTGTCTCCCGCAAACGGACGCTCGCCGAACAGCGCCTCATAGAGCGTCACGCAGAACGCAAACTGGTCGGACGCAGGGCCCACGCCCTCGCCCAGGTGCTGCTCCGGCGCCATGTAGGCCGGCGTTCCGGCCCGTCCCACCGAGCGCGTGACCTCGGTCCGGCCCGCTGCGCCGTCATCGTGGTGACCCTGCGCGGTCGGATATCGATCCTCGTCCCCGGTCTCGTCGTCACCACGGCCGTCGAGACTCGCTTCGTCGGTAGGCTCGTCTTCCACCCCCTCGTCTCGTGACAGAGGATCGAACTCGAACGCGCGCGCCAGCCCAAAGTCCACCACGTGGGCACGCCTATCGGCATCGACCATCACGTTGTCGGGCTTGAAGTCGCGGTGCATCAACCCTGCGCGGTGCGCCGCCGCCAGTCCCTCCCCGGCCTGCCGCATCACCGCCACGATGGCAGCCCAGCCGGGGCCATCGTCGGCAAGCCAGCGCTTGAGCGTGCGCCCCTCGATGAAGTCCATCGCCACCACGAGGCTGCCGCGATGGTTCTCCACGTCGTGGACCGCGACCACGTTCGGATGCGAGAGCTTGGCCAGCGCCTGGGCCTCCCGCAGCAGGCGACGCTCGGCCCGACGAAACAGCGCGCCTTGATCGCGTTCGAATCGCAGAACCTTGAGCGCGACCTTGCGGTCCAGCTTGGGATCGTAGGCCGCGTAGACCCGGCCCATCGCGCCCGCCCCGAGCTCGGACAGCACCACGTAGCGGCCGACGACGGTGCCGCGGGCAATCTTCCCGCCCCGTGACGAGGAGGCCCTGGCCGACGGTGCAGACGCGAGCGTCTCGACAGCGCTGTCCGATCGCCCCGGCTCCGGTCGGCGTGTCTGGTCGTCGGCCCCGATCACTTCGGCGCATTGTCAGCGAAACGGACCGTCGACGCCACGGGGGCCACGCTCGGGTGGTGGATCACCCGAGTCCCCGACGCATGGTGTCCCTGAACGACACCCCGCGGTCACGGGGCGTCCGCAGGAAATCTGCCCCGTCAGCTGGCTACGCGGCCGGACTGCGCATCGACAGCACCACCGCGCTCGCACCACCGCGATTGCCCCCTCAAGGGCTCGGCATCACATCCGTGGGAAGCAGCGAGCTGGCGAGGTCGAACTGAAAGAACTGGGCGTAGTCGGGATCGTAGCCGTCGACATACGAGCCCTCGGGCACAGCCCCCCAGCTGGCCTCGTTCAGGGCTTCCTCGCGCAGCAGGCCCATGTGGAGATCGAGGTAGGCGGGGAGCCCAACGTCGAGCCGAGACACCCGCATCTCCACGAACTCGCCCGTGCTCGCGACATCATCGGCACCAATGGTGAACGCGGCGTCTTCCCAGGCCACCCCCGACCAGGTCAGCGCGCTGGCGAAGGTCCCGTCGGTGCGCCACCGCAGATGCCACCGGGCGTCGAACGGCAGCGCGGGCGACTGCGTGTTGTAGGTGACCCCTTCGCCAGAGCCCTGCGGCCCGCCGACATAGACCACCCACCACACCTCACCGCTGGCGGCGGCGACATCGGGGCTGTCGAGACCGAGGTAGATGTAGTCGTCGTCCCACGCCACGTAGCCGGAGTGCCCCACCGTCGAGGTTGGAAAGGTCTCTGCGACCGAGAAATCATTGACCCCGTCGATGACGATCGTGTCGAAGTAGCGGATGGCGAAGCCGTTACCCGTGGTGAACTCGGCCGCGAGTGGAGTGCCCCCAGCATCGGTCGCCGTCGGCAGCACGCGCACCTGATAGGTGGTGGCGGCCGACAATGCCAGCTGAGGCTGCACCACGAACACCTGATCATCGCGGGTGGTCGGCTCGCCCATCATCGGAACGCAGGTGGTGAACGCGTCCGCGGAGACCTGGATCGCGCCCACACACAGCGTCCCCGCGGTGGTCGTCGTGACCGTGGCCGCATCCATTGGCTCGCTGAACTCGATCGCGATGTCGGTGGTGGGCTCCACCCCCGACTCGAAGTCGGCCGGCGTGGTGGACTGCACCGATGGCGCAGCGTCCCCGCCCGAGCTCGACGAACCCATCTCGCCACTCGAGTTCGAGCCGGGCCCCACGGTGCCGCTGCTGGACTCGCTCGACGTGGTGGCCGTGCCATCGATGCCCGTCTCCGCGACCTGGGTGGTGGCGGAGGTATCGACGGGCTGTGTGCCGCCCTCGGTCGGCGTGAGGGTGGTGACAGGGCCGGAGCTCGACCCGGTGCTGGATGCGGAGGAGGGCGGGCTCGCGTCGTCGCCACACGCCGACAGACCGCCGCCCATCGACACCGCGGACAGGGCCACCACCCACTTGCTCATCCTGACCATGGCGCGACGCTACGTCGGCCCCGCCGAGACTGTCCAGCCGCGCGGTTCAGCCCTCGTCCCACCACCACTCGCTGAACCCCTCGGGCAGGATTCCCGGGTGCTCACGCGTCTCGCGATGAAGCCGCGCCAGACGGCGCATCAGCTCGGTGGCGTCGAGGATTCGATACTCCGGCTCGGTGTCGACTGCCTCGACGAAGTCGGGCGGCACCCGCGGTTGGAGCCGCTGGGTGATCGACAGGGGCTCATGCTCGGCCTGCCACGCCACCACCTTCGCCCGCCCCACCGCATCCGGCTGGAGGACATGCTCGGCCCAGCGCTCCAGCCCAAACGCGACATGCGTCCACGACCCCGAGATCGCATCGAAGGCCACCACCTCGTCGCGATACATCCCAAACTGCTGCCCGAACCGATCCTCGGCGAAGAACAGCACCTCGCTCGCCCGCGAGTACGGCGTGCGCCACAGCGTCAGCTGGTTCCAGTCGTCGACCCCATGCACCGCCGCCACCGTCACCGAAGGCCGGACGACCACGGCTCCATCGGCGGTGGTGAAGCCATCACGCAGGTGCAGCAGTGCCTCCAGCTCCAGCCGCAACTCGCGCTCGAGGGTGACGGGGGGCTCTCGCAGGCGTTTGGGGGCGCGCGATATGGGGGAACCGGCTTGGCCGATGAGCTCTGCGAGCTTGCTCATGAGCCCAGGGTAACTCGGATGGAGGTCCGGGTATTTCGACGAGACCCCGCAGCGCCGCAGCGGCGCCGCTGGCTACCGAATCTTGCGGTCGAGCATGAACCGCGCCCCGGAGTAGTGCACCACCATTCGATTGGCACGCCGGTTGGGCCCGAGCTCGAAGCTCACCTTGTTGCCGCTGTGATCCTTGAAGAAGAATCGGTTGCGGCCCATCGGGTGCATCCAGGTGCGGGCGTGGCCCGGCACGTTGAAGTACAGCCGATCGCCTTCTTGCTCCACCACGACGGTGCCCAGCAGATCGAAGCGCTCGGCCGCCACCACGTCGGCAAAGTCCCGCCGCGTCTGGGCGGAGATGCCGTAGGTGCCGACGTACTTGACGTAGGTGCCGGGTGCGATGCTGACCTCGGCCGGCTCGTTGCGCTTGGGGGGCGCATCGCCGTGCAGGATCATCGCGATGTCTTGTGCGACCTGAGCCCCGGGCACGACCTCGGTATTGGCCAACACCACGACCAGGGTCTCGTCTTCGAGGAAGCGGAGCATCGAGCCGCTGTAGCCATCGATCGCCCCAGGGAAGCTCAGCAGCTGCTGGCCGTAGGCCCGGGTGACCAGCCAGCCGCTGCCATAGCCGTCGTCGGTCGCGGTCGCCATCCGGTCGAGGATGGCCGGGGACGCGATCGTGCCCTCCCGCAGCGCGCGGTCCCAGGCGAGCAGATCCACGGGCGTACTGACCAAGCCCCCGGCCGCCCCAAACGTGGACATGTCGATCGGCCCCGGCGGCTCGAGGGTCTCTTCCTCGTTCCACACGTTGCCCTGCGCCTGCTCTCCGGTGTCCCAGGCGTCACCAAAGGTGCTGCGGGTCATGCCGGCGGGCTCGAACACGCGCTCGGCCATGTACTCGCCGTACGTCTTGCCCGAGACCTCCTCGATGATCGCCCCGAGCAAGAAGTAGTTGGAGTTGCTGGGCGCCGTATCGGTGCCCGGCGAAAACGACAGCCGTAGCTTGCCCAGCCGCTCGAGCATCGCGTGCGTGTCGTAATACTCGGCCTTCCACACGTGGAAGAAGGGCGCGTCGGTGTAGTTGGGGATGCCCGAGCGATGCACCAGTAGATCGCGGATGCGGATCTGGTCGCCGCGCGGAAAGTCGGGAAAGAACTGGTCGACGGTGTCGTCGAGCTCGAGCTGGTCGCGCTCTTCGAGCTGGAGGATGGCCAGTGCGGTGAAGGGCTCGGTGAGCAATCCGAGGCGGAACCGCGTGTCGACGGTGTTGGGCACGTGATCGGTGGGATCGGCCTCGCCGAACCCCCGGCTGTACAGGACCTCGCCGGCCCGAGCCACCAACACCGCGCCGTGGAACTTGAACGTGGGTCCGTAGTTGCGGCCGTAGTCGGCGATGTACGACTCGATGCGTGCGCCCATGTCGTCGGGCGCGGGCTGGCCCGGCGTGCCCTCCAACGCGAGCTCGGGCGCCTCGAACCCGGCCACGGCTGGGCTCGCGACCGACTCCATCAGGGCGGGCTCGGTCGGGGCATCGACGCCTTGGTCGTCGGACCACGGCGAGCCGCCGACCGCCACCCAACCGATGAGCCCGGCCGCGGCTGCACCCGCAGCCCAGCCCAGCCGATTGCGACGCCGTCGCATCGGCACTGCGGCGACGGCTGCCACGTCGACGGGAAGCCCGACCGCCCGAGGCCGAGCGCGCGCGGCCTCAGCCGCCATCACGCGGTCGAGGAATGCGTCGCCCAACTCGTCTTCCGGGGCGCTCCCGGTCCCCTCGGGGCCCAGCTCGCGCCACGCATCGATCGCTCGAGCCGCGCGGGCGTCGAGTTCAGCGTCGATGTCGGCGACCCGCAATCGGCCATGGCCTTGGTGGTCGTGGCCGTCGTCGTCGGGGCCGTCGTCGTTGTGCCCGTCGCTGTGCCCGTCGCTATGCCCGTCGCTATGCCCGTCGCTATGCATGGTAGACCTCCGCCAAGGACTCACGCAGTCGTGCGCGAGCCCGGCTGAGTCGAGATTTGACCGTCCCGAGATCGATGCCGAGCGCCTTGGCGATCTCGGCATACTCCAGCCCGTGATACTCGCGCAGCACGAACGCTGCCCGGTACTCGGGAGATAGACTGTCGATCGCGTCGCTCAGCAGCCGCGCCAGCATCGTACGCTCCGCGGTCGTGTCGGCGCGATCGTTGGCCGGCACCTCGAACGAGGTCGGGTCGAACGGTCGGGTGTCGAGCCTACGCCGACGCAGCTCGTCGATGGCGCGGTGGCTCGCGATGGTGAGAATCCATGTGGATAGGCGGGCAGGGCCGTGCCGGTCGAACTTGGGCAGGGCCCGGAACACCCGGAGGA
>JAHZJA010000654.1 GCA_022601155.1 Deltaproteobacteria bacterium
ATACGTCAGGCCATCGCTGTCGTCGAACGACTCGACCACGTTGTGCTCGCTGGCTTCGATGCGGTTGCGGTAGCCGGGCGGAAGATGGACGGTGGCCCGAGCGGCTGCGATCGGTGCGTCGAGTGTGGGCAGGACGATGTCTCGCCGTTCACGGCGTGCCCAGGCTTGGTCCTCACCGATCAGCGTGACCTCGACCGCGAAGGACAGCAGGCCCTCGACCGTCTCGAGCGAGCGCTTGAGCGGGAGTCTCCAGGCTCCGTCGTCACCGCGGCTGGGCAGGGCCGTCTGGCCTGCGACTCGGGCCCCGATGATGCGCATGCCCTCGGGAGGTCGCACGGTGAGGTGGGCCCCACGATCGTTGCGGAGCTCGTAGCGGGCACGCATGAGCACGCGCCCTTCCTCGGTGGTCGCCATGGTGTAGGTGGCGACATCGACCACGGTGGGAGGGCCGGGGACGGGCACGAAGCGCATGAGATCGAGCGCGCCATCGCGGTGGCCGCCCGAGCGCTGGTAGGCCGCAGTGGGCGTGCCTTCGACCAGGCCCTGACCCCACTGCGGCAGAGCCGAGGCTGCCACTGCCGTCCACCCCTCGGGGCGCGGAATGACCTCGTGCTCGCCATCGCGGGCCACCTGAAGCGAGGCCTCGCTGCGCCAGGCCTCGGGCTCGATACGAGGCAAGATGATCGATGCCTCGTCTCCGGCTGGAATCGCCTGGGTCCAGCGTAGATCGAGGTCGACGCGACCGGTCGCGGGCGCACCCAGCTGAACCTCGAGGACATCGCCATTGCGCGACCACGTGGTGATGTCGCGACCGGTGATCACGAGGTCGTCGCCGAGGCCAGCCACGGAGGCCCGCACCCGCGGCAGGCTGCCGTGGCGTAGCTCCCACTGGAGGTGCGCATGGCCGCGGAGCTCCGCGTCACCGATGGTGAGCCCCACCCCCGCGTGGGCCACCGCGAGGGTCTCGCGGGTCGGGGGAGCCTGGCTCGGGTCGCGGAGGTCGAGCGCCACGATGCTGGCTCCCGACCAGACGATCCCGCCGTCGAGAACTGGCGGGCTATACCCAGCGTCGGGGTCGACGACCGGTACGGGCACGCGGCCCGGGGCGTCGATGTGCAGACGTCCACGGGTGGCGGACATCAGCTCGAGCTCGATTCGGTCGTCGAGTGACCCGCGGATGAACGCGCGCAGTCGTAGCTCGCCGCCTCGCTCGACCCACAGCCCCAGCCGAGCCCCGCCGGGCAGGGGCACCACGGGGGCCGGGCTGCCCTCGAACGTGGTGCTGCGGATCTCGATGGTGGAGCCGGCCAGTGTGTCCCACAGCCACCCGGGACGCTGTGCCACGACGGTCCAGCGCACATCGAGGGCCCAGCCGCCCTCGACGGGCTGAAGCTTCACCTCGCGCTCGGAGATCCACGGCCCTGGCCGGGTCTTGCCCTCGGGGGGCGAGGCGAGGTCGTGGAGTGCCTTCCAGGTCTGCCACGGAACCTCGACGGCATCGACTTCGCCGGGCGCCAGCGCCGATGGGTTGGCCCAGGCGTCGTTGCGGGGACCCATGGACTCGTCGTCCGGCGCCAGCATCGTCGCCTGTGCGAGGGCCAAGGCTCCGCCCCCACCGGTCGCTTCGCCGACGATGGACGCTCGCGCACTGCCGTAGGTCGGCGCCATCTCGGGCGAGACCACGGCAAACCACGCGGGAATCAGTGCAACGAAGGGCACGGGCAGGGGACGAGCAATCGGGGCGGTAGGGTCGAAGAGCGGTCTGACTGTGCGGCCAAACGCCGCCCGCGGGCGAGGCCTTACAGCCAGGCCGTCACGTACTTGACGGACGGGCAGGAGCCCGGTCGCAGGGCCTCGTTATACGCAGCACCAGGAAATTCGGTTCCAGGCGCACAAGTGCAAAACACTACTTCGACCTGTGCGTCTTGGTGGGCTCGATCTCGATGTGCCAATTGTTGGAGATGGTGTCTTCTTCCACGACCACCCGCGGGGCATCGTGGAAGATGAGGAGTGTCTTGCCGTACTTCTCCGCCTTGTTGGGCTTGCCCCACTTGGCCTCGACCAGGCCCAAGATCTCTTCCTTGGCGGCCGGGTAGGCGGCCCAATCGAGGCTCACGCGGATTCTGTCGATGGTGCCGTCATCGCCGAAGTGGGGGCTGACGCGGGTGAGCTGTCCGCCGTACTCGGTGGGAAGCAGCGTAATGTCGCCCATCGCCGCGGTGCGGCTGACCTCCTTGCCGAGGGCCTTCCGCAGCAGGGTCCGGCGTCGTTCGATCTCTCGGGGAGGCAGTGGTTCCAGCACGTCGGTGTAGCTGCTGGCCAGCTGTTCACGCGTCGCGCCGAGCAACGGGCGGTCGGCTCGCTCGAACCCCAGCGTCTGCGTACCCTCGCCCAGCAGCTCTTTGGCGGGCAGGTAGGGGCTGAAGCGGACCACGTCCTGGCGATTGGTACCCAGGACGACCGTCGCGCGGATCTCGTCGGCTTCGTTGAACCAGAACAGCTTGGGCTTGCCGAGGTCCTCACCTTTCTTGGGAGCGCCCCAAGCCTCGGTGAGCAGCCGGGTCATGTCGGCCCCGTCGATCTGGAGTGACGCGCTGCCGAGCTTGTTGGTCTGCGGCACGATCTCGTAGCTGAAGTAGGCGCCCTTGTATCGCTCGAGGTACGTGCTGCCGTCGCCGAGCTCGGGCACGGCCTCCTTGGCTTGGTCGGCGGTCATGCCAAACGACAGCCGCGCCAAGGGCCCGGGCAGGGTGGGCGTCTTGCTCGATTGCAGCAGCTCCGCGGGGTCCATGGGTGGCGGAGCCGCCTTGGCGTCGGCCTTGGTGTCGGCCTTGGCCTCCGCCTGGATCGGGGGCGGCTCATCGCAGCTGACGACGCCGAAGCAGACGGCGAGGACTACGGGGGCGGAGAGGATCTTCGGGCGCATCATGGGTGGGGAACGCGGCGTCGCCCGCGACTGTCGACGGGACTATGGGCGCTTGGTTGCGAGAGCCCCAAGAGCCAGCCCATCGTGCACGGCGTGTGTGCTCGCACGGACCACGATACGTGCGCGACGTGAAGCCGTCCGTGCCGGTGTAGAACGACGGTATGGCCGTGTGGCGCCTGGACAACTCGATTGCCGCCTACCCGTGGGGGTCTCGTGTCGCGATCGCGCAGCTGCAGGGTCGACCGTTTCCCACCGCGGAGCCCGAAGCAGAGCTATGGATGGGCGCGCATCCTCGCGGGCCGTCGAGGGTGTCGAACGGTGGCGAGACCCTGGCCGCGGCCATCGAGCGGGCGCCGCAGGACATGCTGGGGCCCGATGTCGTGGCTCGCTTCGGCCCCCGCTTGCCGCTGTTGCTCAAGGTCTTGGCCGCGGCCGAGCCGTTGTCACTGCAGGCGCACCCCAATCCGGAGCAGGCCCGCGATGGCTTCAGGCGGGAGGAGGCCGCGGGGATCGAGGTCGATGCGCCGCATCGCAACTATCGCGATCCCTACGCCAAGCCGGAGTTGCTTTGCGCCTTGGGCCCGTTCACCGCGTTGTGTGGGTTCGCGCCGATCGAGCGGATTCGAGCGCGGATTGAAGCGCTTGGCGTGCCGCACGTACGAGCGGGGCTGCATCCTCTATGGTCGCGCCCGCCTGCCCAGGGACTCGCGGCCGCGATGGAGTTCGTGCTCACGATGGAGCGACCCGAGCCGCTGGCGCAGGCGGTGGGTCAGGCGTGCACGCGCATGGATGCTGGCGACGACGCACACGCCCGACATCGGGCGTGCATCGCTCGGTTGGCACAGCGCTACCCCGCAGACCGCGGGGTGGTGGTCGCGTTGTTGCTCAACCTGGTGGAGCTGTCCGAGGGAGAGGCGCTGTATCTGGGGGCGGGGCAGCTGCACTGCTACCTCGACGGGACCGGGGTGGAGATCATGGCCAGCTCGGACAACGTGCTGCGCGGGGGCCTGACCCCCAAACACATGGACCCGCCCGAGCTGCTCCGGGTACTCGAGTTTGACCCCCAGACCGTCGAGATCCGTCGTCCGCGTCCGCTCGATGGTGGCGAGCAGGTGTACGACGTGCCGACCGATGCGTTCGCCTTGTCGCGCATCGACCTCGGCGCGGGCGAGCGTTGGCGGGCACCCGTGGCTGGGCCCGAGATCTTGCTGTGCACGGCCGGGGCGGTGAAGGTCACGGGCGCTGATGCTGCGACCGTGTGCATTGGGTCGGGGCACAGTGCGTTCGTGTCGGCCTCGGAGCACGGACGCGAGGTCGAAGCGGGCGAGCCGTCCACGGTGTTCCGCGCGACGGTGGGCTGATCGGCCCTGCTCGCTCAGCCCTGGGGGGGTGGGTAGCAGCAGCCGAGGTAGCAAAAGTAGTCGTTGGGACAGTCGGGTTGATCGTCGCACGGGTCGCCGATCTCACAGGTATTGTCGTCGCAACCCTCGGGCAGCTCGCTCTGCCCGAAGCACAGCTGGCACTCGAGGTCGAGGCACGGCATGCCGCAGTCGTCGATCTGGATGGTGCACTCCTCGCACGCGCCGAGATTGTCGAGCGAGCAGTCCGGACTCGAGTTGAGGAAGATGTTGACGGGGCCGTTGGGAGTCTGGACCGTGCAACATCCAAAGCAGTCGCAGCCGGGCGGGACGAATGGCTCGCACGCGGCGATGCACTCGGGGTCCTGGTTGGCGGGCTGATTGTTGCAGTTGTTGCCGCCGGTGTACTCGCAGCCGATGGCCGCGCCGGGGTTGGCGGGGTCGCAGCGAAGGTCCCAGATGCAGCCGTCATCGCCCTGCCCGCTGTTGCCGTCGAAGAAGCAGTCCTGACGGCAGTCCATGTTGTCGCCGGGGATGCCCGTCTGGAACGAGCTCTCGTCGTCGTCGCAGGGGCCCGTGCACTCGGGGTCGAACAGATCGATGAAGCCGTCGCCATCGTTGTCCTGCTGGTCACCGCAGGCAAAGATCGTCCCGTCGCAATCGACCGGAAAGCCCCCGCCTCCACCCGTGGGGCCGTTGGTGGTCGCCCCCTCCGTGCTGTCAGCGCTCGTACCAGGCTCGGGGCCCGTGGCGCCCGAGTCGGCACCACCTGAGCCGGCCGTGCTCGCGGGACCCTCGGTCGAGCCATCGGCGCTCGTCCCCGCCGTGGGCAGCGTGTCGATGCCGCCATCGGTGGTCGGATCGGTCTCCGCTGTCGCAGGGTCGCCCTTGTTCTCACAGGCGACCGCGGAACTGATGACCACGAGGCCAAGGACACCGGTACGGAAAATTGCCCACATCGGATCTTGGACCGCCCGGGGCCGTGTGATTCCAACCTCGATTCCGATTCGGACGGACGCGGGCCGTCCCGTCCTCGATCTACCCGGTGATGAGCGCCACCACGCCTCCTGGTGTTCCCTGCCGGGCGGACGATGGTCGCGGCGTCGTCTGCATCGCATGTGGCCACCGCCACGTCTGGGGCTTGGGAGGCGCGCAGACCCCCGGGGGGCCCCGTGTTGGCGCAGGTTCCCGCGGGTTGGAGGTGGGACCGCTACAATGCCCCGCGAATGCTCGGGTTCGTCGTCGGCTTGATGGGGGTCTGCGTCGCCCCCACGGTGCCGGTCGAGGACACGGCGCCCCGCGTGGAGGCCACGCCGCGTGGAGCACTGGACGTCCGAACCCCGTTGGTCCAGGCCGAAGCCGTCGCGCGGGGCTTGGACGTCCGGGTCGGCGAGCGGTGGCACTGGTGGAGCATCGTCATCGTGGAGGGGCCGGGCGACGGTGCCGTAGAGGTGACCCTCCGTGATGCCGATGGCCGCATCCATGCACGGACCCTGACGCTGGCGGGGGACACGACGCAGCAGCGCAGCCGAGAGCTGTCGTCAGCGCTGGCGCTGGTGGTGGAGCAGGCGCCCGCGGGCGTCGAAGGCTCGACGCCCACCCCCGAGCACGAGCCGAAGCAGCCGCCCTCCCCGGTGACCGGCTGGGTCGGCGTGGGACCCAGGGTGGGGTTCAACGCAGTCCAGCGTCCGTTTGCCGATGTCGGGCTGAGTATGGCGGGTGGGGTCTCGTTGTCGTCGGGGCACCTGCAACCAATCGCGTCGGTGGAGTGGTCGCGCACGACGACGGACCCCGTGGTCGTCGATGCGGTACGGGTGGGGGCGGGGCTGCTCGGCGGCGCGTACCTGGCCGAGGGCCGGTGGTGGGTCGGCGGGGGAGGCATGGTGCGGGCCCAGTGGGCCCAGGCGCGGGCCCAGGAGCGCGCGGCCGGCTGGTGGCCGAGCCCGAGCGCGATCATGGCAGTGCGCTACACGGCCCCGATGATCTCGGTCGGGCTCTGGCTCGGCGCCGATCTCGTGTTGCCGGCCATGATCGCCCGAGGGGACGCTGGAATCGTGCGCTGGGCGGCGGTTCGTCCGGCGGCCACACTGCATCTGGCCCTGCCTATTCCGTGGGGGCCAACCCGACCGCGACAGCCCAAACGCAGGTCCTCGAGTCCCACGTTGGAATCGAGGGTCGTGGCTCGGTCCAAGCCGATGAGCCCCTACCATTGAGACGCATGGCGGAGGTCGACACGGCCCGCGGCAGCTCGCTGCTGCTGGGCGCACAACGCGGCAATCGCTCCGCCCAGACCGCGTTGTTCAATGCCCACAAGGATCTCGTTGCCCGCCAGGTTCATCGCATGACCGGAGACGCCACCGCTGTCGACGACCTGGTTCAGGAGGTCTTCATCTCCGCGTTCTGTGCGCTGCCGGGGTTTCGCGGCGACGCTCAGCTCGACACGTGGCTTTATCGGATCACGACGAACAAGGTCCGCAACTGGTGGGATTCGCAGCGCCGTCGGGAGCGACGAGAGCGGTCGAGCGTCGCGGTGCCGGAGCCGGTGACCACTCCCGAGGAGCAGGCGGAGAACACCGAGCATCGCCAGCGCCTCTACGCGGCGCTGGGTCAGCTGCCCGACAAATACCGTGAGGCCTTTACCGCACGCGCCATCGAGGGGATGGAGCTCAGCGAGGCCTCTGCGATGCTGGGGGTACCCGTGAGCACCGTGTCGTATCGAGCGCGTCGGGCAGAGCAACGACTGTGCGAGATCCTCGAGCTCGAGACCGGGGGTACGCGATGAGCCGTCCCGACTTCAACCCCGACGCCAATGAGCCCGCGGTTCGCAGCGAGGGGCTGCGGGTGCTGGTGGATGCGGCGCGGGCAGAGCCGACGCCGCCGGTCGGTGTCGATGCCGCGGCGCTGCACGACGCATGGGCCACACGACGATCGAGTCGGCGTCGAGCCGTCGTCGGGTTGGGGATCGCGGCAGGCCTCGCGGGCTTGGCGATCGCCGCGGCGGTACCCGACGGTGCGCCACGGTCCACACCGTCGACTGAAGTCGCGGCCGCGCCGTTGGAGCCGCCAGCCGATGATGGTGAGGCCCGGCGTGCAGCAAGACCAGCCCCGACCCCGCGGGCAACCGCCATCGAGCCGAGTCCCGATGACGCGCCTGTCGATGTCGTCCGGCTCGCCCGGAACATGACGGTAGTGGCGACGGAGGCGGCCTCACAGGCGCAGCCGGAGGTACTCCAGCCCGATCGGGTGCGCCTGCCGCAGGGCCACTGGGAGGTTCGCAATCCCACCGAGGCACCGCTCCACGTCGTGCTTCCCGATGGCGAAGTCGAGGTGGCCGTCGCCGTGATTCACGTCGAGGTGGCCGGTCAGACGGCAACGGTGACGGTGCAGGAGGGCGAAGTGCATCGCCATGCCGCCGATGGTCGGGTGACCACACTCGGTGTCACGGAGCCGAGCACCGCCCCGCCGACCTCGTCCGCAGTCGACTTGGCTGCCCACGCCGAGACGCAGCTCGTCGCGGGCCAGCACGCCCGGGCGATCGCCACGTTCCGCAAGCTCATCGGCGCGCATCCCCGCTCACCGGAAGCACGAGTCGGGCTGATCGACCTGGCTCGCTTGCTCGAGGCCCGAGGTCGAGCCGACGAGGCTCGATGTGCGTATGCCCTGTTCGAGAAGCGGTGGCCGGGCCACGCGCTGGGGGAGACGTCGCGCGGGCCCGCGAGGCGCTCGGTCCTGGCCCCAAGTGCCGCGGGCTCCGACCTCGTTGACAGGCGCGGCGGTCCGTCGAGCAGCGGATGACGAACTCGCGGCGGAGCTCTGCGGTCGCGGGCTCCGACCTCGCCGACAGGCGAGGCCGTCCTGCCATCAGCGCACCACGAACACGCCGCGGAGGTCTTCACTGC